>CALZKX010000217.1 GCA_945788155.1 uncultured Flavobacteriaceae bacterium | reverse complement strand
TTGTCCCCTTGAGGATTATCGAGATAAAAGCGACAGCTTTTGTTGAAGATACCGAGCGAAGCTCATTAGGGGTGTTTTTATTTCAATCAGCTTATAGTCAATGACTTTTATATCGAACTCACGTTAAATTACATATAGATTGAAGATTGTTGTTAATTGAAAGCGACTATTAAAGCGATGGCAAAAACTGACAGTTTTAAAATTGTATCAATACCAGAAGTATATTGATATTGAAAACTCTTTATGCGTTGCTTTGCCCCAAATACAGATTTTGGATTGGATTGAAAGAAGTTGTTACGGGTTTCTTGTTTATAATTCGATGTTAATAAGCCCTCATTTTTAAAAACAAAAGGCGTGTGTTTTCGTTTGGGTAATGGTTCAAATTCTTGGTGTGTCAATACTAGTTCCATGATTATATTTTTTGATTGATATATACATATAAGACGGTTAATAAATAAAAATGTTACAAGTGATGTAATGAGAAACCATTAAAAATTAATTGATGAAATCATGAGGAATATTATAAATATTGAAGAATTCGTGATTTAAAAAAAATAAAAATTGATACTTTTTTATCTATTCCTCCAGAAAAAAGGAGTCAATAAAATAAGCACAGTAAATAACTCCAAACGTCCAATTAGCATTAAAAAAGAAGCCCACCATTTACCAATTGCTGGCATGTCGTAAAAGTTGTTTACAGGTCCAAAATCCCCAAAAGCAGGCCCAACATTTCCTAAGCTTGAAGCGGCAACACCAATAGCCGATGTAAAGTCCAATCCCAACATAGAAAATACTAATGCACCAACTATAAACGATAACATATAAAGGATGAAAAACGCTAGGATATTAAATATAATTTTTTCGTTAATAGACTTTTTATTATAACGTACTGGTAAAATTGCATTTGGATGCAAGGTGCGCTTAAACTCCATAAATCCGTTTCGAATCATTAATAAATGTCTCACTACTTTTACACCTCCAGCTGTACTTCCTGCTGAGCCACCCAAAAACATCAGCCCGAAAAAAAACACTGTTAAAAAAGGTGTCCATAAGGTAAAATCGGCCGTAACAAAACCTGTGGTGGTAATAATTGCCAACACTTGAAAAAATGCATGTCTTATAGCGCTTTCTGCTTCGCCTAAAACCATTGGGTGTGAAATAGTAGAGGCTGTGACATCTGCTTTAAAATAAATAATTAGAGATGCTATAACGGTAAAAATCACAATGAATTTAAAATACAATTTAAACTCTTCATCTTTAATAATTTTTTGCACACGGCCTTTAAACGCAAAATAGCTAAGTACAAAATTGGTGCCTGCTAAGAACATAAATAAAATAACAATGTATTGAATAATTGGTTGTCCATTCCAATACGCTAAACTTGCATTCTTGGTAGAAAACCCACCAGTGGACAAAGTACTCATAGAGTGGTTAATAGCATCAAAAAACGACATGCCAGCAACTTGGAGCAAAATGGTTTCGGCTGCTGTATAGCCAAAATAAATTAACCATAAACGTTTTGCTGTATCTGTAATTCTTGGGTGCAATTTATCGGCATTTGGCCCTGGAGCTTCTGCCGCAAATAACTGCATACCACCAATTCCTAATAGTGGTAAAATAGCTATAGCCAGTACAATAATTCCCATACCACCAATCCAATGCGTTAAACTCCTCCAAAATAAGATGCCTTTGGGCAAAGACTCTATATCATTTAAAATGGTTGACCCAGTTGTTGTGTAGCCAGAAATGGTTTCAAAAAAAGCATTGGTAAAACTTGGAATAGAATCGGTAAGAACATAAGGTAAAGTCCCAGAAAGTGCCATGACTACCCAACCAAAGGTCACCACTATATAGCCTTCCCTTTTGTTCATTTCTTTGTCATGCTTCTTGGTTATTAACATGGTAAAAACACCAATAGCCATAACGATAATTCCAGATAGTGAAATACTAAGAGTAGCACCATCATTATAAGTATAGCTCATTATGGCAGCGAGTAACATAAAACCACCATTAAATAATAGTAGTAATCCAAGAAAATGAAAAATTATTTTATAGTTGAGTTTCATCTGTAAATTCCTATTTTTTTTTATGGCCAGATGTAATTTGCATAGTTAATGATAAGTTCAATATCAAAAAAATTTAGCGATGCTTATCTCATCTATTAATAGAAAAAGTTTTCAACTTTTTTAATTGATTGAGGCAAGCAACACACTACTACTCTATCTTCTGCTTCTACTTTAAAATCCCCTAAAGCAATGATACCTTCTTCATCTCTAATCACACCTCCAATGATTGCAGAACGTGGAAACTTAATATTCTTTATAAACTTATCGCAAATTTTTGATTCTGGTTTTACAATAAATTCCAGCAACTCAGCATCCATATTATTGAGCTTGGTCATGGCTACAACCTCTCCTTTGCGTATATATCTAAATATATTGTTTGCTGCTAGGAGTTTTTTATTTATAAGTGTATCTATACCAATGGAATGAGATAGTTCGAAATAATCCATGTTTTCAACCAGAGCTATCGTTTTTTTAACACCTCTAGAGTTTGCTACAAGACATGACATAATATTTGTTTCGGAATTTCCAGTAACCGAAATAAAGGCGTCCATATCTTCAATATTTTCTTCATCCAAAAGTTCTACATTTCTCCCATCACCATTAATAACTAGGGTGTTTGGGAGTTCATCGGCAAGATCCATGGCTATGTCTCTATCTTTTTCTATTAATTTTATATTGAATTTATTATCGGTTAAATCTCTTGCTGTTTTCGATCCAATTTTACCTCCTCCAAGAATCATCACATTCTTGATTTCGGTCTTGAATTTTCCTGTAAGCTTGCATATTTCCTCATCGCCTCCTTTCGAGGTCATAAACACCACATGGTCTCCTTCTTTTAAAAGTGTATCACCTCTTGGAATAATGGTTAAATGTGATCCAAAACGCTGAATGGCTATAGGCATAAAATGCACCTCAGGTATCAATTTTGCTGCATCTTTTACAGATTTACCTACAATTTTTGCGGTTCTTGAAAGATTAAGCCCAAGCATTGTTAAAGCACCATCCTCAAATTCATAAGTATCACTGAAAACAGATTGGTTTAAAAGCAACTCGATCTCAGAGGCTGCCAACGATTCTGGCGAAATCAACTCATCTATTCCAAATTTTGTAAAACCAACTTCATCTTTTAAATCTATAAACTCTGTGTTGGAAATTCTGGATATGGTTTTTTTAGCTCCTAATTGCTTTGCTAAAACACTTGCTGTGATGTTTGTAGTTTCAGAAGATGTTACTGCAATAAACAAATCGGCATTGTCAACTCTAGACTCATTTAAAATAGCGATAGAGGTAGCATCGCCTTTAACAACCTTAATATCTAAATGCGTATCAGCATAAATAAGGCTATCCTTTTTTGAGTCTATTAATGTAATTTCTTGTGATTCGTAAGATAAAAGTTTTGCTAAATGAAACCCCACTTCACCTGCTCCAGCAATAATAATCTTCATCTGGTATTATTAAATATAAAGATGTGCAAATATAATTTATTTTTAGGGATTTGTATGCGAATTGCATTTCTTTGCACTAAATATAACTAAGCAACTAATTTTTTAACACATTTATGGCTAAAAAAGTAAAGCCCTACAAAAATAGCGACTTGAGTAAAAAGGAGCAAGTCACAAAAATGTTTGACACCATCTCTAAAGAATATGATGGCTTAAACCGTGTGATTTCTTTTGGCATAGATGTGAAATGGCGTAAAAAAGTGGTAGCTATAGTTGCAAAAGAACAACCTAACATAATACTTGACATTGCTACTGGAACTGGAGATTTGGCAATAAACTTATCCAAAACCAATGCTTCTAAAATTATAGGATTGGATATTAGCGATGGTATGTTGGAAGTTGGGAGACAAAAAATTATCAAAAAACACCTAAATAATACTATTGAAATGGTATTGGGCGATTCCGAGAATTTACCTTTCGAGGATAATGTTTTTGACGCCATAACCGTTGCTTTTGGCATAAGAAATTTTGAAAATTTAGAAAAGGGACTCTCTGAAATTTTACGGGTATTAAAACCTAGTGGTATTTTTGTGATTTTAGAAACATCAGTCCCTATTAAATTTCCTTTCAAACAAGGATATAATATGTATACAAAAGGAATTATGCCACTAATTGGCAAGCTATTCTCCAAAGATAAAGTAGCTTACTCATATTTAAGCGAATCGGCTTCAGTTTTTCCTTATGGAGAAGCTTTAAACAATATTTTACATAAAATTGGGTTTATTAATGCGGAAGCATTGCCACAAACATTTGGTGTGGCTACCATCTATAAAGCAACTAAGCAGCAACTATGAAGAACCTATTTTTAGTTTTATCATTACTAATAATTACACAAACAGCTTCGGCGCAACTATTTAGTAAAAACAAAATCCAGAATAATCAAAACATGGATAAGCCCAAATGGTCTTATGGTTATTTTCTAGGATTTAATAGCTATGATTTTAATTTCGATTATTACGAAGACTTACCAGATATACAAATTTTGAAATCGGTTGGTTTTAGTGTAGGATTGGTTGGTAACATGAGAGTAAACGATTATATAGATGTTCGCTTGGAACCTGGTTTATTTATCACCAAACGCGAATTAAATTACCATAGTAGTTATTTTAATGGTGTATCTTATAATGATTCAGACCTACTAAGGGAAGTAAATTCTACATATATCCATATTCCTTTATTGTTAAAACTATCTACAAAACGAGTTAATAATATTAAGCCGTTTGTTGTTGGTGGCTTTTCTGCTGCTGTAAATTTATCAAGTAACGAAAGCAACCCTGATGATAACAGCAATGGTCAATTTAGAACAAAAAATGGCGTGATTTTTTACGAACTAGGAGCAGGAATCGATATTTATTTGCCTTGGTTTAAGTTTACGCCTTCTATTAGAGGTCTTTTTGCTTTAAGTGATGAATTAGTTAGAGATACAGACCCAGATAGCCCTTGGACAAGTAACATAACAACCATGAAGACCAGAGGATTGTTTATTAATTTCACGTTTCAGTAAATTAGTAAATTTAAGTTTTAGTTGTTGTCACAGTTTAAAGTATTTAGCTATAAATTAGACTACATAACCCAGACTAAATACTGATACTGCCAACTTTTTTACCTTCTCTTGAACTCACTTAATAAAATCGCTGCTGCATTAGCAACATTTAAACTTTCGGTTGCTTGCAATTCACCAAAACGAGGAATGGAAATACGTTTGGTTACTAATTTTTCAACTGAATTACCAATACCATTAGCTTCATTCCCCAATACCAAAATTCCAGAATTTGGCAACTGTGCTTCGTAAACAATAGTACCGTCCATAAATGCACCAAAGACATCGATTTTTTGAGATTTCAAAACCTGTTTTAACTCAACATAACTTACATTAACCCTTGTAATAGAGCCCATTGTGGCTTGCACTACTTTTGGATTGTAGCAATCTACTGTTTCAAGGCTACATATAAGGTCTTTAACGCCAAACCAATCACATAAACGTATAATGGTTCCTAAATTTCCAGGATCTCTAACATCATCTAAGGCCACAACTAGTTTATTAAAGTCAATAGGTGTTGCTTTTGGGATTTTAAAAACTGCCAAAGCTGTATTTGGTGTTTTTAAAAAACTAATTTTTTTAAGCTCATTATCAGAAACTTGTGTAACTAAATCATCTAAAACACCAAATCCAAACGTAGTTGTATATAGCTTATGTAATTGCAAATTAGACTGTAAAAGTTCAAGAATGATTTTTTTGCCTTCTGCAACAAATAACTTGTGTTGCTGACGGTACTTTTTTTGTTTTAAACTTGTTATAAGTTTTATTTGACTTTTACTTAGCATTCCAACAAATATTGATTTTTGGCGTTTTTAAATTTATATAAAGAAACAGATTAATTACAAACAATAATAACCTCTTAGCTAATTATTTTTTTTCGATGGAAATAATGTATTTTTGAAGTTACCAAGGGTTTGCTTTTTTATGAACTTTAATTTTTTCCTATTTAATTGAAACACTTCTTTACAAAAATATTATTTCTGGTAATTTTTTTTAGCGGTATTGTGTCCTGCAATGTCGTTAAAAGAGTCGGTGAAGATGAGCATTTACTTACCAAGGCCTCTGTAACAGTTAATGACAAAAATACAACATCAGAAAATATAAACAACCTTGTTTACCAAAGAGCAAACAACAAGCTTCTTGGCTTTCCGTTAAGGCTACATATCTATAATTTGGCACGCCCAAATATAGACTCAATATTAAATGAAAAAATATATAACAACCCAAAAAAGTTAGCACGAAAAATTAAGAAGCTCTCTAAAAAACAACTTGAAAAAGACATAGAAACTAGAAAAAACTTAAATAATTGGCTAAAAAAAACTGGTGAACCTCCTGTAATTTTAGACAGTTTAAAAACAGAGCGTTCTAAAAATCGATTAGGTGGTTATTATGATGCTAATGGTTGGTTTGACAGAGAAGTTACTTATACTATTAACAAAAAAGAAAATAAACGAGCTACAGTCGATTATCATGTTAAAACTGGCAAGCCCTATTTATTAGATTCTATTTACAGCTCAAACTCATCTAAATTAATAGACTCGCTTTACCAAAAAGCCCAAGCAAATAGTTTGTTAAAAAAAGGAGAACAGTATAAAGAAGCTAATATTACAAATGAAAGGGATAGGCTTGCAGAATTATTTAGAAATTCTGGGCTGTATCATTTTACTCAAGATTACATTGAGTTTGATATTATCACTTCCGATAGTATAAAAAAAGCTGATGTTGATGTAAAAATTAGAAATCGTGTTATTCGTAATGAAGATTCGGTTACAGTAGTACCTTTTAAGCCTTTTAAAATTAGAAATGTAAATATTTTTACTGACGCTTCATTTGAAAATGATGGCGAAAAACCTCAAGATAGCGCTAAGTACGGTAATGCTAGGTTTTACAGTTATGGCAAGCTACGTTATCACCCAAAAGCCCTTCTGCAAGCTATTTTTATTAACAGAGGCGATTTATTTAGTGCCTTAAATAGAGCACGAACCTATCGTTATCTTTCTAAATTTGGTGTTTTTAAATATCCAAATATCGAATACGAAGTACATGAACAAGATTCTTCTTTAACAGCAAATATAAAACTGTCTCCAAGAAAAAAATATGGTCTTGGGTTTGATGTTGACATATCGCAGAGCAACATTCAATCTGTTGGGTTTTCTTTTAATACATCATTACTTATCCGAAATATTTTTAGAGGTGCCGAAACCCTAGAGATTTCAGCTTTAGGAGCAATTGGAGCATCTAAAGATGGTTCCAATAGCGACCAGTTTTTTGATATTAATGAGCTTGGGGTCAATACAAAATTAACAATCCCTAGATTTTTCTTCCCTTTTAATACAGAAAAAATCATCCCTAAATACATGTCTCCCATAACCAGATTAAGTTTAGGGTTTACAAGTCAAACCAATATTGGTTTAGATAAACAAACGGTTAATGGTATTTTTAATTACAATTGGAACCCTTCAGGAACGGTTACAAATAATTTAGACCTATTTAACATACAATATGTTAGAAATTTAAACCCTAGAAATTATTTTAGTGTTTATCAAAATTCATTTAACCGTTTAGAAAATATCGCATTGAATACCTATAACACACCACCTGATTTTATTTCAACCAATACCAATGGTTTAGAAAGCTTAATTCAAAATAAAGCAGACGATTTCATTAATTTGGTCTTACAAGATTCAGGCTTTGAAACCACAAACCCAAACGAATATAAAACAGTAAATAATATTAGAGAACGTAAAGATAGGCTTACCGAAGACAACTTGATTTTTGCTACTAATTTTAGTTATGTGAAAGATAGGCGTGAAAGCTTAGTAGATGAGACCTTCTCCATATTTAGATTTAAATTGGAATCGGCAGGTAATTTATTAACCACCACATCAAAATTATTAGGGTTAAAAGAAAACAGCGACAACAAATACCAGTTGTTTGGCGTCCCTTATTCGCAATACATTAAAACCGAATTCGATTATATAAAGCATTGGGATATTGGAAGAAACAACGTTATAGCCATAAGAAGTTTCTTTGGCATTGCGATACCTTATGGCAATTCTAACAGCATTCCATTCTCTAAAAGTTTTTTTGCTGGAGGTGCCAACGACAATAGAGCTTGGACTGCTTACAATTTAGGACCAGGAAGCTCCGATAGCAATAACGAATTTAATGAAGCTAACATGAAAATTGCTCTTAGCTTAGAGCATCGCTTTAATTTGTTTGGGAATTTAAATGGTGCACTTTTTATTGATGCTGGAAATATTTGGAATGTATTAGACAGTGAAGATGACCCAAATGCTACATTTACAAATTTTAACTCCCTTAAAGATATCGCCATTGGCTCAGGTTTTGGATTACGATATGATTTTGGATTTTTTGTGTTTAGAGGCGACATAGGGTTTAAAACGTATGACCCATCGTACAAAACAGCCAACCGCTGGTTTAATGACTCAAATTTTGGAAACGCTGTATATAATATAGGAATAAACTATCCTTTTTAGCATAATTCTCCATTTAATACCTATAACGATTGCGTGTTTTTTTTAACTTTTTGACACCCTTCACCAACCAATTTTGAGTAAAATTTGTGTAGTTTTGTATTTTAAAAATTATCTACAAAAACATCACGAAATGGAACATAACATTAAAGCCGGAGTAGCAACAGGCAAAGAGGTTCAAGACATTTTTAACCTTGCTAAAGAAAAGGGGTTTGCATTACCAGCCGTAAATGTTATTGGCTCAAATAGCATAAATGGTGTTTTAGAAACAGCAAGAGATTTAAATGCACCTGTAATTATACAATTCTCTAATGGAGGCGCACATTTTAACGCAGGAAAAGGGTTATCTAACGAGAACCAAAGAGCAGCTATTGCTGGTTCCGTTGCTGGTGCAAAACATGTACATTTATTGGCTAAAGAGTACGGTGTTCCAGTTATTTTACACACCGATCATTGCGCAAAAAAACTATTGCCTTGGATTGATGGTCTTTTAGACGCAAGTGAAGCACATTTTAAACAAACTGGCAAACCTCTATATAGTTCGCACATGATTGATTTATCGGAAGAACCCATTGAAGAAAACATAGAAATATGTAAACAATATTTGCAACGTATGAGTAAAATGGGAATGACATTAGAAATTGAACTGGGTATTA
>CALZKX010000216.1 GCA_945788155.1 uncultured Flavobacteriaceae bacterium | reverse complement strand
TATGCCGTTTTTATGACATTTGTCATGTTATTTTAAAAAACAAGTTTAACCGTTATTAATTTAACTTTAAGCGATACTTTTTTTTCTATAATTTAGATACTTTTGATTTGTCAAACACAGATTAATGCAAAAACAAGGTTCGGAATTACACTTTAATTTTTACCAAATTGGTCTTAATTATCAAAAAGCAGATGAAGACACGAGAGGCTTATTTAGCTTAGATGATTCTTCACAAAAATTATTATTAAAAAAAGCGCATGACGAAGGTATAGATGGATTACTTGTTATTTCTACATGTAACCGGACCGAATTGTATGGTTTTGCAAAACACCCTTACCAATTAATAAAATTACTCTGTGATCATACCAAAGGAACATTATCGAATTTTGAAAATGTATCGTATGTTTATAAAAACTCTGAAGCCATAAAAAATTTATTTCACGTTGGTGGTGGCTTACAAAGTCAAATTTTAGGTGATTTCGAAATTATTAGTCAAATTCGCCATAGTGCTATTCGTTCAAAAGAAGCTGGTTTACTTAATTCATTTTTAGAGCGTTTAATAAATGCTGTTATACAAGCTAGCAAGCGTGTAAAGAACGAAACCGAACTCAGTTCTGGAGCAACATCGGTTGCTTTTGCATCTGTTCATTATATTTTTAATTCTATAGAAAATGTAGATGATAAAAATATTTTATTATTTGGGACAGGAAAAATTGGTCGCAATACCTGCGAAAATTTAGTAAAGCATAGCAATAATCACATAACGCTTATTAATAGAACTAGAGAAAAGGCCGAAAAAATTGCTGGAAAATTCAATCTTAGTGTAAAAGATTTTTTTGAATTAGAAACCGAAGTAAAAAAATCGGATATTCTTATTGTTGCAACAGGAGCACAAAATCCAACTATTACAAAATCGATGATACCTAAAGATAAGCCTATGCTTATATTGGATTTATCAATTCCAAAAAACGCATCCAATGATATTTTAGAGTTAGAAAATGTAAATTTGATATCAATTGATGAATTATCAAAAATGACCAATCAAACACTTCAAAAGCGACAAGCTCAAATTCCGGCAGCGCATCAAATAATTGACGAAGTATATCAAGAATTTACACAATGGATTGAAAACAGAAAGTTTGTACCAACACTTCATGCTTTAAAAAACAAACTAGAAACCCTAAAAAACAACGAAATAATAGCTGCTAAAAAATCTCTAAATGGTAGTTTTAGCGAACAACAAGCAGAGTTAATTGGTAATAAAATTATCCAAAAAATTACCAATCAATTAGCCCATCATCTCAAAAAGGAAGTTCACAATTCAAAAGAAAACATTGAGGTTATAAAGCGAATGTTTCAACTAGAAGATTCCAACAGCAATGTCTAGAGTAATTAGAATTGGCACTAGAGATAGTCAACTTGCGCTTTGGCAAGCAAATACTGTTAAAGACCTTATAGAAAACCTTGGCTACAAAACTAAACTGGTGCCACTTAAATCGACTGGCGATATAATACTTCATAAACCGCTATATGAGCTAGGGATTACTGGAATTTTTACTAAAACATTAGATATTGCAATGCTTAATGAAGACATTGATATTGCAGTTCATTCCCTAAAAGATGTTCCAACAATCTTGCCAAAAGGTATAGTACAAGCAGCAGTACTTAAAAGAGGTAATAATAAAGATTTACTAGTTTATAAAGATTCAGAAGCTTTTTTAAGTAGTAAAAGTGCTGTTATTGCAACTGGTAGTTTAAGGAGAAAAGCACAGTGGTTACATAAATATCCTAGTCATAAAATTACAAACCTAAGAGGGAATGTTAATTCTAGATTACAAAAATTAAAAGACAATAATTGGAATGCAGCTATTTTTGCAGCTGCTGGATTAGAGCGCATTAATGTACTCCCAAAAAATGCTATAGAGTTAGATTGGATGATACCTGCTCCTTCACAAGGAGCAATAATGATAACTGCATTGGCTGATGATAATTATAGCTTAAATGTTTGTAAGCAACTAAACGATAAACCTTCAGAAATTTGTACTTATGTTGAGCGTTCATTCTTAAACACATTAGAAGGAGGTTGTACTGCTCCCATTGGAGCTTATGCAAACATTAAAAACAATAATACCATAACACTTGAAGGTGTTTTATTAAATGAAAATGGTACAGAAAGAATCCATGTAAAACAATCATCTACACTCAATAATTACAAAGCTTTAGGTAAAGAAGCTGCGCATTATATATTAGATAATGGTGGATTAAAAATAATGTCACAATTAAAAACACAAACACAAACTCGAACCATTTATTCTTCAAAGGAATTAAACCAAACACAACAACAATTAATAAACAAATCTATTATTATTAAACAATCCAATGCGATCACAGTAGATTTATGTAAAATTGATAGTAAAGTCTTAAAATCTGAAAACGAAAACATTATAATAACTAGTAAAAATGCTGTTAAATCATTGCTTAAAAACAAAGAAGATAATGAGCTGCATTTCAATAATATATATTGCGTTGGGAGACGAACCAAAAAATATATAGAAACTCATAATATTGGCACAATAAAACATACTGCCAACAATGCAGAAGCACTAGCAAATTATATTAAGGATTATACAACTATTAATAAAGCAACATATTTTTGCAGCAATGTTAGGTTAGATGCGCTACCTTTAATTTTAAAAAAGAGCAACATTAAACTCAATGAAGTGGTGGCATACAAAACAACATATAACTCACCCAAGCTAACCCAACAAATAGATGGAGCTATGTTTTATAGTCCATCCACAGTAAAAAGCTTTATAGCTAATAACAAAACTAATTGTATAGCATTTTGCATTGGCCCAAGCACCGCAGAAGAAGCCAAAAAGTATTTTAAAGAAGTAAGAATAGCTAAAGTGCCTACCATAGAAAGCGTAATAGAACTAATAAACGAGCATTATGTTTAGTAGAACAAGACCATTAAGAAAAAATGAAAGTATAAGGCGTTTAGTTAAAGAAACGCATCTATCTATAGACAATCTTGTATATCCTTTGTTTATTGAAGAAGGTAACAATATTGAAACCGAAATACCTTCAATGCCAGGAATAAAGCGTTTCTCTTTAGATACTATAGCAAAAGAATTAGATGAAGTAGTAAAATTAAACATACCAGCAGTACTACTTTTTGGGATTCCTTCAAAGAAAGATGAAATAGGAGCTGAAACTTGGAACGTCGATGGAATTATTCAACAAACAATTAAATTTATTAAAACCAATTACCCAAGTTTATATGTTATAACAGATGTATGCTTTTGCGAATACACATCTCATGGTCATTGTGGAATTATTTACAATAACGATTTAGATAATGACAAATCGCTTGTAAATTTAGCAAAACAAGTAATATCGCATGCAAAAGCAGGAGCAGATATGGTTGCGCCTTCAGGGATGTTAGATGGTATGATAAAAACCATAAGAACTGCGTTAGATGCTAATGAGTTTTATAATATTCCTATCATGTCGTATGCTGTTAAATACGCATCAGCTTTTTATGGACCATTTAGAGATGCAGCGAACTCAGTGCCTTCATTTGGTGATAGACGAACCTACCAAATGGATCCTGCCAATCGAATCGAAGCACTTAGAGAAGCAAAGATAGACGAAGTTGAGCAAGCTGATATCCTAATGGTAAAACCAGCCCTCTCTTATCTGGATATTATTAGGGATTTAAAAAACAACTTTAATAAACCAATAGCTTGTTATAATGTAAGTGGCGAATATGCAATGATTAAAGCGGCTTCAGAAAAAGGATGGATAGACGAAAAACGAGTTATGATGGAAAGTTTATTATCTATGAAACGCGCAGGAGCAAGCATAATTATTACCTATTTTGCTAAAGATGCTGCTAAAATATTACAATAATTATGAGCTTAGACAAATCAAAACAATTATACAACAAAGGGCAAAAACACCTAGTAGGAGCTGTAAATTCACCAGTTAGAGCATTTCAATCTGTAGGAGGAACACCTTTATTTATTAAAAGAGCCAAAGGAAGCAAAATAATCGATGTTGATGGTAACACTTATGTTGATTTAGTACAATCCTATGGCCCAATGATTCTTGGTCACCAACACAAAAAAGTAGATAATACTGTTAGAAAAGCATTAAAAAACGGCTACACTTTTGGTGCAACCTCAAAAGGTGAGCTTAAATTGGCTAAGCTTGTTTGTAATGCCTTTCCAGGAATGGACAAAGTTAGATTTGTAAACTCTGGAACAGAAGCTGTTTTAAGTGCTATTCGCTTGGCAAGAGCCTACACTAGTAAAAACAAAATAATAAAGTTTTCGGGTTGTTATCATGGTCACTCAGATGCGTTATTAGTAGCAGCAGGTTCCGGGATAGCAACTTTAAGCATACCTGGAAGCAAAGGGGTCCCTATTGAAGCTGTAAAAAACACTCTAATTGCAGAATATAATAATCTTGAAAGTGTACAATCTCATATTAATAATTCTAAAGACATTGCTGCAGTAATTATTGAGCCAATAGCAGGAAACATGGGAGTTATTAAGCCTTCGGATGAATTTATAAAAGGTTTACGCAAAATAACCAAACAAAACAAAATACTGTTAATTATAGATGAAGTAATGACGGGGTTTCGTTCACAATTTGGAGGTGCCCAAGAGTTGCTAGGTATAGAAGCAGATATTACTTGCTTGGGGAAAGTGATTGGAGGAGGATTTCCAGTTGGAGCCTATGGTGCACGCAACGAAATTATGAATCATGTAGCACCTTTAGGCGATATGTATCAAGCTGGAACCCTTTCGGGAAACCCAATAGCTATGGCTTGTGGCTTTGAAACATTAACACAACTCAAGAAAAAAAACACCTATAATAGACTAGAAGAAAGTGCTTTATTTATAGAAGAATGTTTAATTACTTCAGCAAAAAAACACAATATAGCAATTAAGGTTAATAAATTTGGATCGATGATAAATCCATTTTTTACAGAAAACGATGTTACT
>CALZKX010000215.1 GCA_945788155.1 uncultured Flavobacteriaceae bacterium | reverse complement strand
GATTTGAAAATCCATTTAAAAGCATACAAAATGTACATAAAGAAGTTATTAATTATAAACGTGATGATGGATTGGATCTCTCAGGAGAATTGTATTTACCAACCAATTACGAAAAAGGTAAAAAATATCCAATGATAGTTTGGGCTTATCCAAGAGAGTACAAGGATAAAAGCAGTGCTTCACAAAGCACATCTAACTCAAACCAGTTTACCTATCCATCGTATGGGTCACCAATTTTCTGGGTAACTCGTGGCTATGTTGTATTGAATAATGCGTCTTTCCCAATTGTTGGTGAAGGCGATAAAGAGCCTAACGATAGTTTTAGATCGCAATTGGTTGCCAACGGAAAAGCTGCTATTGATGCTGTTGACAAATTAGGATACATTGACAGAAGCAGAGTTGCAGTTGGAGGACATTCGTATGGCGCATTTATGGTTGCAAACCTATTATCTCATTCTAATTTATTTGCAGCAGGAATAGCGCGAAGTGGCGCATACAACAGAACACTGACTCCTTTTGGTTTTCAAAGTGAAGAACGCAGTTATTGGGAAGCTCCAGACGTATATTACACCATGTCACCTTTTATGCATGCTGATAAAATGAAAACACCAATGCTGTTAATACATGGTGAAGCCGATAATAACTCAGGAACATATCCTTTACAAAGCGAGCGTTACTTTAATGCACTTAAAGGACTTGGTGCTCCAGTGAGGTTGGTCATGCTACCAAAAGAAAGTCATGGCTATAGAGCTAGAGAGTCAGTCATGCATTTACTTTGGGAGCAAGATCAATGGCTTGAAGAGCATGTAAAAAACAAGCCATCGGTAAACCCTCCAGAAAACACTTTTAAAAATTAAAAGTGATTTGTAACACCCTCCTTAATCCTCCCTCAAGGGATGAATTGAAATAGAAATTGTCCCCTTAAGGGGACTTAGGGGTGTAATTGCTATAACTTACTTATAAACCTATATAATACCTAAATAATGTCTAACTCAGATTAAATACTAAAAATCTTTTTAAAAAGCCATTTTTTCAATATTGGAAAAATGGCTTTTTTATGCCAACTTGTCACAAAACAACAAATGGTATTTTTTTTGTCTATAAAATGTAAATTATAACAAATAATATAAATTTATATATCATGGCAAAAGGAAATATTAATGTTTCGGTTGAGAATATCTTTCCGTTAATTAAAAAGTTTCTATACTCAGATCACGAAATATTTTTACGTGAGCTTATAAGTAACGCAACCGATGCAACAATGAAGTTGAAGCACCTCACCAATATTGGTGAAGCTAAGGTTGAGTATGGCAATCCGCAAATTGAAGTTAAAATCGATAAAGAAGCCAAAAAGCTTCATATCATCGATCAAGGTTTAGGTATGACTGCTGAAGAAGTTGAAAAATACATTAACGAAGTGGCATTTTCTGGTGCAGAGGAATTTTTAGACAAATACAAAGACAAAGTAGATGATGCAGGAATCATTGGCCATTTTGGTCTTGGTTTCTATTCGGCGTTTATGGTAGCTAATAAGGTTGAAATCATCACAAAGTCATACAAAGACGAGCCAGCAGCACATTGGACCTGTGATGGTTCTCCAGAATTTACTCTTGAACCCTCTGATAGAACTGAAAGAGGTACAGAAATAATTCTTCATATTGCAGAAGATGAAAAAGAATTTTTAGAAGAATCTCGCATTCGTGAACTGTTAACCAAGTACAACAAGTTTATGCCAATTCCAATCAAATTTGGAACTAAGGAAATAAACGACCCAGACTTTACTCCTAAAACAACTAAGGACAATCCCGACGCTTCGGGAGGCAAAGAAACAACTGAGCCACACAAACAAATAACGGTTGATAACATCATCAACAACCCAAATCCTGCTTGGACTAAACAACCAGCAGATTTAGAAGAGAATGACTATAAAGATTTCTATCGCGAATTGTATCCAATGCAATTTGAAGAACCTTTATTTAATATTCATCTAAATGTAGATTATCCGTTTAACCTCACAGGAATCCTGTATTTCCCTAAGATGACAAATGATTTGAACATTCAGAAGGATAAAATTCAACTCTATCAAAACCAAGTATTTGTAACTGATAATGTTGAAGGGATCGTTCCGGAATTTTTAACCATGCTTCGTGGTGTAATAGATTCGCCAGACATTCCATTAAACGTGTCACGTAGTTATTTACAAGCCGATGGTGCAGTTAAAAAGATAGCTTCGTATATCACTCGTAAAGTTGCTGATAAATTAAAATCGTTATTCAATAACAATCGTGAAGATTTTGAAGCGAAGTGGAATGATATTAAAATCGTGATTGAATATGGCATGCTTTCCGAAGAAAAATTCTTTGAAAAAGCAGATGCCTTTGCGTTGTACCCTACTGTTGATGGCAAATATTATACGTATGATGAGCTTTACAACAAAATTAAAGCCAATCAAACAGATAAAGATGATAAGCTGGTGATTTTATATGCATCAGATAAAGATGCACAACATAGTTATATTGAAGCCGCTAAAACTAAAAACTATGAGGTTTTGTTATTGGATTCTCCAATTGTATCTCACTTAATTCAAAAATTAGAAACAACTAAAGAAAATATATCTTTTGCTCGTGTAGATGGTGATCATATTGACAATCTAATCAAGAAAGATGACACCACTATTTCTAAGTTAGACGAAGATCAAAAGAAAACGTTGGATGCTTTATTAAAAGAAGTAATTTCTTCAGAAAAATTTATGGTTCAATTAGAAGCAATGGATAGCAATGCATCGCCTTTTATAATTACACAACCTGAGTTTATGCGTCGTATGAAAGAGATGCAACAAACTGGTGGTGGCGGCATGTTTGGAATGGGCAATATGCCAGAAATGTACAACCTTTTGGTGAATACAAACTCCGAACTTGTTAGTGACATACTAAACACAAAAACGCGTAAAAAACAAGAGCGCTTGATTAACCAGAGTTTGGATTTAGCTAGATTATCACAAGGTTTACTTAAAGGTGAAGAGCTAACAAACTTCATTAAACGCAGTTACGATATGATTAAATAGAAGCTAGACCGCTTCGCTGTTAGAACAAAGACGAAAAAAATGTCATAGCGAGGGGCTAGTAATGCGGCAATCTTTTTTATAAATAAAGCCACTTCAAATGGAGTGGTTTTTTTATTGATTTTATCATAAAAAACCGAATTCCTGTACATTTAGTAACCTAAAATTGAAAAACCTTTGACCATTCAAATATTAATCGTAATATTGCAATGAATTAATATAGATTATAATGGGATTAACCAAAACAGAAATGTTTACCGACAAACAAAATGAAATTGCCCTTTTTTCAAAAGTTTTCGGACATCCAGCAAGAGTGGCTATTTTACAGCACCTGTTTAAAATTGACTCTTGCGTTTGCGGAGATTTAGTCAACGAAATTGGATTGGCTCAACCTACAATTTCACAACACTTAAAAGAACTGAAACATTTAGGTTTAATAAAAGGAAATGTAGAGGGAACAAGTGTTTGCTATTGCATCAACCCCGAAAATTGGACTAAAATGAAGGATACTATGTTGCAATTTCTCAATCAAGATGTTTCTAATAAAGAAGATTGCTGTTAAAAAAAATTCTCTTATCAATCGCTTAATCGCAATAAACAAATATGATAACAACCAAAACAAAGGTATTTCAAGAAATAGAAAAATCAATTAAGGCATTACATCCTCAAACTATTTCAAACGAACGTAAAGCAGTTTTACAACCGCTAACCGAATTTATTCAGTCAAAAGTTTCGAAAGGTCAAGACATTCG
>CALZKX010000214.1 GCA_945788155.1 uncultured Flavobacteriaceae bacterium | reverse complement strand
TGCATGTGTTACAATTCTAATATTAAAAACTCGCCTCTTAGAGGTTGCAAATTTAATACTAACTGTTGGATTAATTGGTCTCCAAACTCAAGATAAAGTTCAGAAAAATTCAAATTTCTTTCTTGTAAGCTTTGACCTGGAAATAGTTGGCTTTGTATGTCAATAATTCGGGATATTTGCTCGTTTAATTTTCGCTTTTGTGCTTTTAACAAACGTTTCTCTAGATTTGACAAGCCTTCGAGTTGTTTTTTTTCTTGTGCTGCTACGGCTCCTAAAAATGATTTATCAGTTTCTTCGGCTAATTTGTAAAGTGCTTTGAACTGATTTTGAAGATGTTCTTTCTGTGGTGAAAAATCAATATCAACAGTAGATAATCGTTTTACTTGTTGATTGATTAAATGGTTTTGTTTAGCAAATAGCTCATTTAAGGAAACTCCTAATTTTTCTAATTTTTTGGTTTGCTTTTCGGTTTTAATCAACATTGAATTACGCAGTAATAGCATAGGGAAAGGCATCTTAACCTCTTCAAAATAAGCTTTTAACTGAAACCAGTATGCGAGTTCACCTCCACCACCAATATAACAAAGGTTTGGTAGGATTACTTCTTGATATAAAGGACGCATAATTACATTAGGACTGAATCGTTCCGGGTAATTATCTAATTCTGCTAAAATTTCAGGTTCTGAAAATGAAACATCGGTATCATTTACAACATAATTTCCATTTTGCTCAACTATACGTTCCCTTAAACCATCCTTTAAATAAAAGAGATTTATTTCCCGAGGGTTTACTTGAATTTTATAATTGCTCGATAATTCATTAATTTGATGGTTTGTTTGGGATACAACTTTATGAGAAGTTTTATTTATAAGCTCATCTTTAACATATGGCGTAAATAAGCGCTTTAGCTCTCTATTATTGGCATCAATAATTACTAGGCCAAATTCTATAAATAATTCATTAGCAATGTATCTCGTAGCATCAGCTAAATTTTCATGGTTTAAATAGCCGTTTTCAAAAAGGTCTTTTAAAAATTTAGCGTTTTTTCCCTGCCCTAATTCTTTTGAAAAAGTTTCAAAAACTTTATCCAATCCTTTGGTATCTAACTCACCAACACCACCACTAGCGTCTCTATTCCACTTAACTTTTTTTCTTTTAAAATTAAAGTAATTAATCTCATCGAAATCATGATCTTCGCTCGCCATCCAATACACAGGAACAAAATTATATTTTGGGTATTTAGCTTTTAATTCTTTTGCAAGATTTATTGCTGAAATAATTTTATATAAGAAATACAAAGGCCCTGTAAATAAGTTTAATTGGTGTCCAGTGGTGATGGTGAACGTGTTCTCTTTTTCTAGAAGCTCAATATTTTGTTGGGTCAATTTAGAAGTATCGATATTTTTGTATTGAGCTTTTAAGGCATCAACTAAAATAGTTCTTGACGTGGCTTGAACAGATAATAATTTTTCGTTAATCTGTGCCTCGAAGTTTTCAATTTTTGGAAAACGGTTATAAAAGGGTTGTAATTCTCGATGCTTATCAAGGTAATCACAAATTAAAGTAGAAAAATAATTAGTGTCTCTAAACGAAATACAGTCAGTTGGCATAGTTAGCTTTCAATTCTGTTGTAAATATACTGCTCTTTCATCTATTTGAAATTTTCAATTGGTTAAAAAAAAACTAAAATTTATGGGTCTATATAAAACACTAAAGTTTTGTAAAATAATTACCAATGTTCGTTTTGGGTTTATATCTTTATAGCTACATTTTTTAAATCAACCAACAATGCAAAAATTTTATAGAATCGTATTAGTCGTTTTATGTTCCGTTTCCTTTACAATGGCACAACAAATTAAAACGCCAAGTGAGTTTTTAGGCTACGAATTAGGCACTCAATTTTCAAGAAACCATCAAGTTGTAGATTATTTTAAGCACGTCGCCTCAACAATGCCAAATCAGGTAAAGCTAGTGCAATATGGTGAAACTTATGAACGTAGACCATTGATACATGCTTATATTTCATCTGAAGAGAACATGAAAAACCTTGAAACCATTAGGCAAGATAATTTAAAAAACGCAGGTATATTACCTGGAACTACTGCATCAAATGATATAGCAATAGTTTGGTTAAGTTATAATGTGCATGGTAACGAAGCGTCTAGCACAGAAGCTTCTATGAAAACTATATACAAACTATTAACGAAGAAACAAGAATGGTTAAAAAATACAGTGGTTATTATCGACCCATGTATCAATCCAGATGGTCGCGATCGTTACGCAAATTGGTACAACGAAACTAAGAGCACACCTTTTGATATCGACCCACAAGCTACTGAACACTCCGAACCTTGGCCTGGAGGTAGGGCAAATCATTATTTATTTGATTTAAACAGAGATTGGGCTTGGACCTCTCAAAAAGAATCGCAAGCCAGAGTAAAAGTGTACAATAAGTGGATGCCGCAAATTCATGTCGATTTTCATGAACAAGGTATTAATAACCCTTATTATTTTGCGCCAGCTGCAGAGCCTTACCATGAATTAATATCCGATTGGCAGAGAGATTTTCAATTCCAGATAGGAAGAAATCATGCTAAATATTTCGACCCAAAAGGTTGGCTATACTTTACACGCGAAAACTTTGATTTATTATACCCAAGTTATGGAGATACATATCCAACATATATGGGAGCCATTGGTATGACTTACGAACAAGCTGGAGGTGGTCGTGGTGCATTGGGCGTAAAAACGTCTGAAGGTCCTGTACTCACTTTAAAAGATAGAATTGCACACCACACAACTACAGGTTTATCGACCGTAGAAATTTCATCGAAAAATGCTGTAAAGTTAAATGAGGAATTTAAAAATTTCTTTAACAATTCTGGATTGAAATACAAGAGTTATGTTATGTCTGGAAATCGAGATAAAATAAACGCTCTAACAAATTTATTAGATAGACATGAAATTACTTATGGCTATCCAACGAGTAAAAAAGTAACAGGTCATAAATATTCTACCAATACAAATGGTAGCATGAATACAACTTTAAATGATTTAGTAGTAAGTACCAATCAACCAAAGGGTAAAATGATAAAAGCCTTGTTTGAGCCTAACGCCAAATTAAGTGATTCTCTTACTTATGATATTACTGCTTGGAGCTTACCATATGCCTACGGTTTAGAAACTATAGCTAGTACGAGTTT
>CALZKX010000213.1 GCA_945788155.1 uncultured Flavobacteriaceae bacterium | reverse complement strand
GCTTTCCCTGGAGGAATGATGATTGGTACCGATTCGCATACAGTAAATGCTGGCGGATTGGGTATGGTTGCCATTGGAGTTGGTGGAGCAGATGCTGTTGATGTGATGGCTGGAATGGCTTGGGAACTGAAATTTCCAAAATTGATTGGTGTTAGGTTAACAGGAAAATTATCTGGTTGGACTGCGCCTAAAGATGTCATTCTTAAAGTAGCTGAAATTTTAACAGTAAAAGGAGGTACAGGTGCCATCGTAGAATATTTTGGTCCAGGAGCGACATCTATGTCATGTACCGGAAAAGGGACAATTTGTAACATGGGAGCCGAAATTGGAGCGACAACCTCAACCTTTGGTTATGACGAATCCATGGAACGTTATTTAAAAGCAACCGATAGAGCAGATGTTGCTCAAGCAGCTAATAAAGTTAAAGAGCACTTAACTGCCGATGCCGAAGTATATGCTAATCCAGAACACTATTTTGACCAGGTCATTGATATTAATTTATCTGAATTAGGACCATTATTAAATGGGCCATTTACACCAGATTTATCAACTCCTGTTGGTAAAGAAATGACTAAAAAAGCGAGCACGAATGATTGGCCAATTAAAGTAGAATGGGGATTAATAGGATCTTGTACCAACTCTTCTTATGAAGATTTATCGCGAGCTTCTTCAATAGCTCAACAAGCTTTAGATAAAAACTTAAAAACTAAAGCAGAATTTGGCATCAATCCAGGATCTGAGCAAGTGCGTTACACCGCAGAACGTGATGGAATCCTTCAAGTGTTTGAAAAATTGGATGCCAAAATATTTACTAACGCTTGCGGACCTTGTATTGGTCAATGGGCTAGATTTGAAGACCCAAAAAATGCACCTAAAAACACTATTGTACATTCTTTCAATAGAAACTTTGCTAAAAGAGCCGATGGTAGTCCAAATACACATGCATTTGTCGCTTCACCTGAGTTAACAGCAGCAATTGCGATTGCTGGACGTTTAGATTTTAATCCGTTAACAGACAAGTTAATAAATGAAGATGGTCAAGAAGTAATGTTAGACGAACCAACAGGATGGGAGTTACCACCAAAAGGATTTGAAGTTAAGGATAATGGCTATTTAGCACCAGTTGAAGATGGTAGTAACGTTTCTATTGTAGTTGATAAAACTTCCGAAAGATTACAATTATTAGAACCTTTTCAACCTATTGGAGACTCAATAACTGAAGCCAAGTTATTAATTAAGGCCTTTGGTAAATGTACCACAGACCATATTAGTATGGCTGGACCTTGGTTACGATTTAGAGGTCATCTGGATAATATCGCAAACAACACTTTAATAGGAGCCGTTAATGCATTTAATAAGCAAACAAACTTTGTTAAAAATCAATTAACAGGTGAATATGGTGGTGTTCCAGATGTGCAACGTAAATATAAGGCAGCAGGAATTAAAACTATTGTAGTAGGAGATCATAACTATGGAGAAGGATCATCTCGTGAACATGCTGCTATGCAACCGCGTCATTTAGGTGTTGCTGCTGTAATTGTTAAATCGTTTGCCAGGATCCATGAAACAAATCTTAAGAAACAGGGTATGTTAGGATTAACATTTGCTAATGAAAGCGATTACGACTTAATACAAGAAGATGACACATTTAACTTCTTGGATTTAAATGAATTTGCTCCTGGAAAACCATTAACAATTGAAGCTGTTCATGCTGATGGTAGCAAAGATATTATTATTGTAAACCATACATATAACCAATCACAAATAGATTGGTATAATGAAGGATCTGCTTTAAACCTAATTAAAAAAGAGAACGTATAGTTATAGAATTGTCATTCTGAGCTAATCGAAGAATTTAATAGAACTCCTGATGAAATTCAGGAGTTTTTTTATGTTTTTTTGTAAGGAGCATCATGAAATTCCGACACAACATTAAAAAAATAAGCTATCCAAAAATGAAATCACTATGGTTTTTTGATGACGTAAATTTGTTTAAAGTATTATGTCCCCATAAATTCAAAGCCTATAAAAAAGATCACGATTTTGATGCTTACAAGAAAAAAGATTACATCTATTTTGAAGAAGACACATCAAATAAGGTTTATTTAATAGAAAAGGGAAAGGTTAAAATAGGTTATTATAATGAAGATGGTACGGAGGTCGTTAAAGCTATTTTGAGCAGGGGTGAGTTGTTTGGTGAAAAAGCAATCCTCGGTGAAATTAAACGTGACGAATTTGGGCAGTCCATAGATAACCAAACTTCTATTTGCCCAATAGGTGTGCAAACTATGCACGATTTAATGAGAAACAATCAAACCTTTAGTTTTAAGGTTTATAAATTCATTGGGTTTAAGTTTCAAAAACTTGAAAGAAGACTCCAGCTTTTATTATTTAAAGACACCAAAACGAGGCTCGTCGAATTTTTGGATGAACTTTGTGTAGAATATGGTTATGACTGTGAGAAAACAGGAGACCATGTTATAAAACATCCATATACACAAAAAGATATCGCTTCATTAATTGGGACTTCACGACCAACACTAAATATTCTTTTAAATGAATTAAAGAAAGAAAAAATTCTTGATTTTGACAGAAAAAAAATAAGAATCTATAAAAAATCTGCTTAATGTTAGATAGCTAACATTTTATAAAAAAGTCATCCTATACTTTTGATTTGTCTAATAATAAAAATTAAAAGCGATGATTAAAAAAATGATTTTAACAGTTTTGGCATTAGGAATTATTGCCACTTCATGCAGTGATGATGACGACAATGGTCCATCAACATCCACGTTAACTTTAAATTTGAGTGGTTTAGAAGAATTAGGAAGTGATTTTGTTTACGAAGGATGGATTATTGTGAATGGTTCTCCAGTATCAACAGGAACTTTCTCTAGTGTAACATTTCCACAAACTTTTAATGTAGATTCTCAAGATTTGGAATTAGCCACAACTTTTGTGTTATCTATTGAGCCAGCAGTCGATACCGATCCAGCTCCAGCAGCTACAAAGATTTTAGCAGGAGATTTTTCTGGTAATTTAGCCAATGTCGATTCCAATGGAATTGTTGGAGATTTTTCGGCTTCAACTGGAAAATACATTTTGGCAACACCAACAGATGGTGGAGCTGACACCAATGAGGAAAGTGGTGTTTGGTTTTTAGATAACTCAAGTGGAATGCCAATGGTTGGTTTAAGCCTTCCAACGTTAAGCGATGGCTGGAAATATGAAGGTTGGGCCGTAATTTCTGGAATTCCGGTCAGTACCGGAACATTTACTTCTATTTCCGATTTTGATGACAACGCTACAACAACGCCTTTTAAAGGCGATGCAGGGAATGGACCAGCATTTCCAGGCGAAGATTTTTTACAAAATGCACCATCTGGATTAATGTTTCCTACAGATATAAAGGGAGCAACAATTGTAATTTCGGTAGAGCCAAGTCCAGATAATAGTGTGGCACCATTTACCTTAAAACCATTGGCACACATGGTTCCTGTTGATGCTTTGACGCTAACTACAATTAACATGGAAACAGGTCCTGTTGTGTCGCTTTCAGGTACTGTAACAAGATAAATTTACTGTAAGGTATTTATTTTGTTTAATTTTAAGCATAGTTTCTAATTTGAGACTATGCTTTTTTTATATTATTACTTTTCGTGGTAAAAATTATCCACTATATTGTTGTAAATTAATCCGTAATAAAATTATTCTTATGAAGAAATTTTACAATTTTTTTACAATTCCCTTCTTTTTAATTATTGGTACATGCTCATTATTTGCTCAAAACAAAGGGAATCCTTGGGTATTAAATGTTGAAATTAATGCTGTTGATGTGTATCCAGTTGATGAAGATAACCCTCAAGGACCTTACTTTGATGAGTTTTTTAATTTAACAGATCACTGGAACATTAGTTTCCCAAAAATTACCATATCTAAATACTTATCTGATAATATGTCAGTAAGTTTAGCTGGTTCCTATAATAAAATAAAGAAATGGGGAGAATTTCCTGGACTTCCTAAAGTTAAGGTGAGAAATTTAACATAT
>CALZKX010000212.1 GCA_945788155.1 uncultured Flavobacteriaceae bacterium | reverse complement strand
TTGAGATGTCAACATAAAAATCTGGCATGTCAGATAATGTTAATCCTTTAAGCAGTAAAACTTCATCCAATGCATCTAGTAATCGTTTTGTGTCTAGTTCACTTAGTCCTGATTCAAGATCAGAATAATAATTATAGGTTTTGTATTTAGTAAAATCGGCTTGTCTCTCGTAGTCATAATTCACATATATTGGTGCACAGGAAACTACTAAAAACACCAATAGGGACAATCGAATAAATTTCATAGCTAACAGTTTTATATAAAGTTAACTATTTTTCACTTCAATTATTCAACATTTGCCATAATTTGTCTTTAAGCTGTGTGATGCCTTCTTGAGTAAGAGAAGAAATTAACATGTAATCAATTGGCAAGTTATTATCTAATTCTTCCTTCAATTCTGCTTTTAACTCATCATCCAGTATATCGCTTTTGGAAATTGCAATAAATCGTTCTTTATCCAGCATCTCAGGGTTATAGCGACGCAATTCATCTAGTAAAATATCGTATTGCTTCTGGATGTCGTTTGCATCAGCAGGAATCATGAACAATAAAATGGAATTACGTTCAATATGTCTTAAAAAGTAATGACCAAGTCCCTTACCTTCTGCAGCTCCTTCAATAATTCCAGGAATATCTGCCATTACAAACGACTGATAATCTCTATACTCAACAATGCCTAAGTTTGGTTTGAGTGTTGTAAACTCATAATCGGCAATTTTTGGTTTCGCCGAGGTAATTACCGATAATAATGTAGATTTTCCTGCATTAGGAAAACCTACCAAACCAACATCAGCTAAAATCTTTAACTCAATTGTAATCCGTTTTTCTTCTAGCGGAATTCCAGGTTGAGCATAACGAGGTGTTTGATTGACCGAGTTTTTAAAATGCCAATTACCTCGTCCTCCCATGCCTCCTTTGCATATTATTTTTTCTTCGTTGTTTTCTGTAATCTCAAAAAGAATTTCATCGGTTTCGGAATCTCTTACAATTGTTCCTAAGGGCACATCGATATACACATCTTTGCCATCGGCTCCAGTGCTTCTACTTTTACTTCCGTGGCCTCCATGACCAGCTTTAAAATGCTTTTTGAATTTTAGATGATATAGTGTCCAAAGATTTTCATTTCCTCGAACAATAACATGACCTCCACGACCACCATCACCACCATCAGGACCTCCTTTAGTAATATATTTTTCACGATGAAGATGCACAGAGCCTTTCCCTCCGTTTCCGGAAGAAGCAAATATCTTTACGTAGTCTACGAAATTCCCCTCAGTCATATTTATTTCCCACGAACGTGGAAATCTTTTTAAAAGTATATTAAAATAAGTAGATTCCTGCCTTAGCAGTAACAACAATTACAAACTATCTATCACTTTGTTTAAACGCACTGTAATTTCTTCAATACTTCCAACACCATCTACACCAAAATATTTATTTTGTGCAGAATAATAGCTTTTTAAAACTGCTGTTTTATTATAATATTCGGTTATTCTATTTCTAATAATATTCTCATCTGCATCATCAGCTCTACCACTGGTTTTACCCCTTTCCAATAAACGTTTTACCAAAACATCATCATCTACCTCAAGAGCTATCATGGCATTAATGCTAGAATCCTTATCTTCCATAAGTTTATCCAATGCTTTTGCCTGAGCTTCAGTTCTTGGGAAACCATCAAAAATAAAACCGTTTGCATCTGCGTTTTTTTCTACTTCTGCATTTAACATTTTAATTGTAACTTCGTCAGGCACCAATCCTCCTTTATCCATATAAGATTTAGCAAGTGTTCCTAAAGCTGTTTCGTTTTTAATGTTATATCGAAATACATCTCCTGTTGAGATGTGTATTAAATTGTATTTTTCTTTTAAAAATTCGGCTTGTGTTCCTTTTCCTGCTCCTGGAGGACCGAATAATACTAAGTTTGTCATGTGCTGCGTCGCTTTTATTTGGTAAACTTCTGGTATGTCTCTGCCTAATCCATCATAATCCAATCCATATCCAACAATAAACTTATTGGGAATTTCTATACCTACATAATGTAATTTAAAATCTTTTTTATAAGCTTCGGGTTTGTAAAATAATGTTGCAATTAACAAAGATTTTACGTTTTCGTTTTTAAAAATTCTGTGTACTTCTACCAGAGTATTACCTGTATCGATAATGTCTTCAAGAATCACTACTGTTCTTCCTGTTAAATCTTGAGTAAGCCCAATAAGACGTTGAATATCTTCGGTAGACTTTACGCCTTCATAGGATGCTAGTTTAATAAACGTTACTTCGCAAGGTTTAGGGTATTTTTTTACAAAATCGCTCACAAACATAAATGAGCCATTTAATATTCCTACAAACACAGGGATTTCATCACCTATATCCACAAGAACTTCATCAACCATTTTTGTAATCGCATCATCTATTTCTTGTTCAGAAATAAATGCTTTAAAGTATTTATCGTGGAGCTTTATCACATTATTAAATTTTGAAAGAGGCAAAGATAATCAATTGATTAGGTTTTAACGATATTTTGATTTATGTTTTTGGAAATTGGTTCAATTTTTAAATGTATTTTTGTAGTACGAGAGCAGAAAATTGATAAATTTTAGTCGTTAATTTAATAGATTCCCGTTTTCTCGGGAAATGAGCATGAACTATTTTTCTTCAAATTTTAAATTAGGCATTCTAGGTGGTGGGCAACTTGGTAAGATGTTGCTCAATGACACTAGAAAATTCGATATTTATACTTGTGTTTTGGACCCAAATAGTGAAGCGCCTTGTAAAATTGCCTGTAATGAGTTTTTTCAAGGAGACCTAATGGATTTTGATACAGTGTATCAATTTGGAAAAAAAGTAGATGTATTAACCATCGAGATTGAAAATGTAAATGTGGATGCTCTTGATAAATTAGAGAAAGAAGGTACTAAGGTTTATCCTACTTCAAAAACATTACGTACCATTCAAAATAAAGCAAAGCAGAAATTATTTTATGTAGATCATAACTTACCCTCTGCTCCTTTTTCACGATTTGCTTATAAAGATGAAATTTTAACAGCCATTCAACACGAAACATTAAGGTTTCCTTTTGTCTGGAAAAGTGCTCAATTTGGTTATGATGGCACAGGTGTTAAAATTGTGCGTTCACATTCCGATTTAAATGATATCCCTAATGTTGAATGCATTACAGAAAAGTTAATTCCCTTTAAAAATGAGCTTTCGGTAATTGTTGCAAGAAACGTAGAAGGCATAACAAAAGTATATCCAGTTGTAGAAATGGAGTTTCATCCAGAGGCCAACCAAGTTGAATATGTAATTTGTCCTGCTAGAATTTCAAAAGAAGTAGCTTTGAAAGCCGAATTAATAGCTTTAAAAACCTCAGCTGCTTTTAAACATGTAGGTTTACTTGCCGTAGAAATGTTTCAAACTGAAAATGATGAAATTTTAATAAACGAAGTAGCTCC
>CALZKX010000211.1 GCA_945788155.1 uncultured Flavobacteriaceae bacterium | reverse complement strand
TCTGAATCCTCAAAAGTGGCATTTAGTTTTACCTTGTCGACAAAGTATTGCAAATCTTCTCTTTCGTACTCAAATTTTAAATTGCCTTTTAGAGTAGAGTTTGGTGTTTTAATTTGAAGAAAATCAAACGTCATATTTTGTAGCGTATAACCAAAATTAGTTGTCATATTGGTTATGTGTAAGCCTCTATTGTCTATAAAACTAAGCTTATTGATTCTTGCACTAACATCCGGTCCTAAAATTAAAAAGTCTGTTGCATTAATATTCAAGTCATTAAACGTAAAAATATCGCTTTGTTCTTTATTTTCGTCAATGAGCCTAAATTCACTATCTGTAATCGATACATCACTAGAAGATAGCAAAAAATTGCTTTTCTCTTTACTTGGCACATCTTCATCAAACTTTGCTACAAAAATGTCTAGGTTGGTATCTACTTCACCTTTATAAGTCTTTAGGTTAAACTTTAATCCAATTATATCTACATCACCAAAAGTAAGTTTGTTGTTTAAAAGTTTCCTAAAGCTTATTATGGAAGAATTTAATTCATTAATACTAATTAATGTGTCTTTTTTATAATCTTCTATATAAATATCGATAAGTTCTACATCTCCATTAAACTGAAGGCCAACCTTTTCTATATTTATATTGGTTCCAAAATCTTTATTAATACGGTTTGTAAGATATTTTCCTGTTCGGGTTTGAACTGCAGGAATAGAAAATAATAACACCAAAATGATGAATAGTAACAACAAGACTGCTGCAATTTTCAATGCTATTTTAATTACTTTTTTAATGTTCTACTAAAGTTATAAGTTTTGTTTGAATATGTTATTTAAAACCAGCTATAAACTTATCAATTTTTAAGCCTATATTTAGTTATTTACTCTATATTTTTTCATTTATTTGTATATCCTCTAAAACAAAAAAATATTACTATTTATTTTATTACAAAATAAGCAATTATTATGCCTAAAACATCTTAATGACCTCACAAAATATCTACATAC
The DNA here is from genome assembly GCA_945788155.1 of uncultured Flavobacteriaceae bacterium. Classification (GTDB taxonomy): domain Bacteria; phylum Bacteroidota; class Bacteroidia; order Flavobacteriales; family Flavobacteriaceae; genus Pontimicrobium. The sequence goes on along the minus strand of CALZKX010000211.1, from coordinate 3,382 downwards.
TAGGAATTGAGTCATCTTGTGATGATACGGCTGCTTCTGTAATACAAAACGGACGTATTTTAAGCAATGTTGTTGCTACTCAAAAAATACACGAAGAATATGGAGGTGTTGTACCAGAATTAGCATCCAGGGCACACCAACAAAATATTGTTCCAGTCGTGCATCAAGCCATAGAAAAAGCTGGAATTACAAAAGAACAGCTTAATGCTATTGCATTTACCAGAGGTCCAGGTTTAATGGGTTCGTTACTAGTTGGTACTTCCTTTGCAAAATCGTTTGCTTACGGTTTAAACATTCCGCTAATAGATGTAAACCATATGCAAGCACATATTTTGGCACACTTTATAGACGAAGAAGGATTTGATAAACCTGAATTCCCGTTTTTGGCAATGACCATTTCTGGAGGCCATACACAAATAGTAAATGTGAATGACTATTTTGATATGGAGGTTATTGGAGAAACCATTGATGATGCTGTTGGTGAAGCATACGATAAGAGCGGAAAAATTTTAGGGCTTGGTTACCCAGCAGGTCCAGAAATAGACAAACGTGCACAACAAGGCAATCCAAAAGCTTTTAAGTTTACAAAACCAAAAGTAGATGGTTTAAACTTTAGTTTTTCTGGGCTAAAAACAGCCATACTTTATTTTATACAACGTGAAACCAAACAGAATCCTAAATTTATTGAAGATAACCTAAATGACATTTGTGCTTCTATTCAATACACTATTATTGGTATTCTAATTGACAAATTAAAACTTGCTACTAAACAAACAGGTATTAGGCAAATAGCTATTGGTGGTGGTGTATCGGCAAATTCTGGAATTAGAAAAGCGTTAAAAGAGGGCGAACAAAAATTTGGTTGGAAAACGTATGTGCCAAAATTTGAATTCACTACAGATAATGCAGCGATGATAGCCATTGTTGGTTATTTAAAATATTTGGAACAAGATTTTGCAAAGCAGGATATTACAGCTTCGGCAAGGTTGAAAATTTAATTAATGAAATTAAATAATCTATACATTTATTTTTTTGGAACAAGCATCCTCGCTTTAATTATAAGCTTATTCTACTACAATTCTAACAAGAATACTGTTTTTAGCATTAAAGATATGTATTATGTTATTTCGAATTTTCATCTAACAATTTTGATTGCAATTATAATTCTAATCTTCTCTTTACTTATATTTATCTACTCAAAATTCAAGAATAATACATGCAACTTTTCTATAATACAGAGCTAAACGAAATTACCTCACAATTCTCTTTTCCTAAAGATGAAAGCAAGCATATTGCCAAAGTACTACGTAAAAAGAAAGGTGATATACTATATATAACTAATGGTAAAGGTTGGCAGTTTGAAGCTAGAATTGAAATGGCAGATTTAAAAAATTGCGTAGTATCAATTATTTCAAAAACATTCCAAAAGCCAAAAGATTACAAGTTGCATCTAGCTGTTGCGCCAACTAAAATAAACGATCGTTACGAATGGTTTCTTGAAAAAGCTACCGAAATTGGTATAGACTACATCACGCCTATTATTTGCGATCGTAGCGAGCGAAAAGTGATTAAACCTGAACGCTTTGAGAAGATATTGCAATCTGCTATGAAACAATCTCTGCATTATTATTTGCCAAAACTACACGAAGCAATGTCTTTCAATGAATTTATGAAACAAAACCATCAAGGACAGCTGTTTATAGCCCATTGTGAAAACACTAAAAAACAATCTTTAAAAAGCCAGTTAAAGGCAAATAATAATATAACAATGTTAATTGGTCCCGAAGGTGATTTTAGTGTTAAAGAAATTGCAATGGCTTTGAAGCATCAATTTATTCCTGTAACTTTGGGAGCAACCAGATTGCGTACAGAAACCGCTGCTATAGTTGCTTGCCATTCGGTTGCATATACTAATGAAAAATTATGAAGCTAGTATTTTTTATTGCCTTTTGCCTTATGACTTGCGTTACATTCTCGCAAGAAATTGCCATACTTAAATATCGTGGTGGTGGCGATTGGTATAGTAATCCTACTGCATTGCCTAACTTAATTGCCTTTTGCAACGAGAATATCAATACAAAAATTAAAACAAAACCTGAAACAGTCGAAACCAATAGTGTTGATATTTTCCAGTATCCATTTTTACACATGACAGGTCATGGCAATGTGTTTTTTAATGATGATGATGCTAAAAACCTAAGAGATTATTTAATTTCGGGAGGGTTTTTACATATTGATGATAATTATGGTATGCAACCTTATATTGTAAAAGAGCTAAAAAAAGTATTTCCAAATACCAATTTGGTTGAAATTTCTGCCAATCACAAACTATTTAATATTGTATATGCTTTTCCTCAAGGGTTGCCAAAAATCCATGAACATGATGGCAAGCGTCCACAAGCTTTAGGTATATTTTATGAATCGCGATTAGTAGTGTTATTTACTTACGAAAGCGATTTAGGCGATGGTTGGGAAGATCCACAAGTGCACAACGATCCTGAAGATGTTCGCGAAAAGGCCTTAAAAATGGGTGCAAACATCATTAAATATGCTTTTGAAAATTAATAATGCAACGCACTCATTACAATACCAATTTTAAACAACACACTTTTCCAATTACCCTTATATGTGATAACATTACCAATGCTTTAAATATTGGTAGTTTGTTTAGAATTGCTGATGCCTTTGGAGTAAAAGAACTTATATTTTGCGGTGACCACATTCCGTTAGGCAGAAAAATGGCAAAAACCTCACGAGCTACCGAAAAAGTTGTAAAGCATAGAGAAAGTAAATCTACTATTAATGTTGTTAGTGAGCTAAAAGCGAGTGGCCATTATATCGTGTCTTTGGAAATAACTACCAATAGCAAGCCAATTCACGAATTTAATTCCCCTAAATCACAACCTATAGTATTGGTAGTTGGTGATGAAAATTTTGGCGTATCTGATGCTATTTTAAAACTATCAAATGCAATAATCCATATAAATATGTTTGGACAAAACAGCAGCATGAATGTCGTTCAAGCAGCAAATATTGCATTATTTGAAATTACTAAGCAATTAATGTAAAATGTTATTGTTAATTTAATGAAGCAATCTTTTAATACCAATTTTTCCTTTAATAAGATTATTACCAGTCATTCTTCGCTCATAAAGACAAATTATTATCTTTACTAAATGAATTCGAAAATCATCTCAAACGGCATACTAAGAGCTTTAGCAATTATTCTTGGTCTCACATTATTGCTTTACTTTCTATATAAAATACAGTCGGTTATAGTATATGTAGCCATTGCTTCGGTTATTTCGTTAATAGGCTTGCCAATAGTTAGGTTTTTAAAGTCTAAGCTTAAGTTTAAAAATACATTTGCCGTTGTTACAAC
>CALZKX010000210.1 GCA_945788155.1 uncultured Flavobacteriaceae bacterium | reverse complement strand
TAGTGATACACAATGATAACATTATTGCATTAGCAACACCTTCGGGAGCTGGAGCTATTTCGGTTATAAGAATTTCTGGTAAGGATGCTATAGAGATAGTTGATGGGTTTTTTAAGTCTGTGAAAAGTCAAAAATCGTTACGTGACCAAAAAACGCATACCATTCATTTAGGACATATTTTAAAAGAAGGGAAAACTTTAGATGAGGTTTTAGTTTCTATATTTAAAGACCCACAATCTTATACTGGCGAAAATGTTGTTGAAATTTCATGCCATGGAAGCCCTTATATTCAGCAGGAAATCATTCAATTGTTTTTGCGAAATGGCTGTAGAATAGCTAACCCAGGAGAGTTTACATTAAGAGCGTTTTTAAACGGAAAGTTGGATTTAAGTCAAGCTGAAGCCGTTGCCGATTTAATCGCAAGTGATAATGAAGCCTCACATCAAGTAGCCATACAGCAAATGCGTGGCGGATTTAGCAATGAGATTAAAGCATTGCGTGATGAGCTTTTAAATTTTGCGTCTTTAATAGAATTGGAACTTGATTTTGCCGAGGAAGATGTGGAGTTTGCTAATCGCGATCAGTTTAAAGATTTAATTGAGAGAATTACTAAAGTTTTAAAGCATTTAATAGATTCTTTTGCAGTTGGAAATGTCATTAAAAATGGGATTCCTGTTGCTATTGTTGGTGAGCCAAATGTTGGAAAATCTACTTTACTCAATGCTTTATTAAATGAAGAAAAGGCTATTGTAAGTGACATTGCAGGAACCACACGTGATGCCATTGAAGACGAATTAATTATTGGCGGCATAAGTTTTAGATTTATTGATACTGCAGGAATACGTGATACCAAGGACGTTGTAGAAAGTATTGGCATTAAAAAAACCTTTGAAAAAATAGACCAATCGCAAGTGGTTATTTATTTGTTTGAAGCCCCTTTAGTCCTTCGGACAGCTTCTCCAAAAGGGAAGCAAATGCTAAATTTAAAAAATGAAATTCAACGCATTAAAAACAAGCATCCGCAAAAACCATTAATCATCATTGCCAATAAAATAGATAAACTAGACGATATTCAACTGGCAAAATTGAATACTGAAATTCCAAAAGTGCATTTATTGTCTGCTAAAACTGGTTATGGAGTTGAGCAACTCACCAGCTCTTTGCTTAATTTAATTAATATAGGAGCACTGCGAAATAATGAAACTATAATTACCAATTCTAGGCATTATGATGCATTGCTAAAGGCATTAGAAGAAATTCAAAAAGTAAAGCAAGGTATGGACGAAAATTTATCTGGAGATTTATTAGCTATAGACATACGTCAGGCATTGTATCACTTTGGTGAAATTACAGGAGAAATTACCAGTGATGATTTATTAGGTAATATTTTTGCTAATTTTTGCATCGGGAAGTAACTACCTTTCTTTTTATTGTTAACTATCTGTTTTTCTTTACTTTATAATAATTTATCTTCTTTTATTTGTTGCGTTTTTCATTTTTAGCAAAAACTTCATTTCCTTATAATTCTTGTATAATTTTATTTCAAAATAAATAAGGCTCAATATAGCATTTCAACGATTATATTAGTATTTTAGCGATATTTCTGTATATTTGCACGTTCTAAATAAAAAATGATGATTGCCTCTATATCTTTTTTTGTCGATAAATTTACTTACTGTCAACAGGTAAGTTCTTGGTTATCAATAATCTTTTTCTTTATAAGTTTTTCTAGTTTTGGACAAACAGCAGATTTTAAGACCCAACATATTCAAGATGATATAGGCCGAAATGGAGGAACTAGTACAAGTTTATCTGCGGTTAGTTCATTGAACAATGCTATAGAATTAGCAAATAATAATCGAAAAACACATGCTGGATCTCCTACAAACGGAGGAAATAAGGAGGGAGATGATATGGCAGGAGGGAGACAGCTCACCAACGTAAATACGCTGACATATTTTAGAGAATCTAATTCTGTAAATCGAGATACAAGGTTTAATACATCTATCTGGGAATATATAGGACCAACTGGTGGTGGAAATGAATTAATTGTAAGAGGAAGATATGCACTTACACTTAATGGTTCAACAAATAGTGTTACTCAGGCGTTAACAGGAGTTGTAAACGCTAATAAATGTATTCCTTTTATAACTGGAATTTCAAACGATACTACAAGAGATGATGCCGATTCTGCTACTGCAATAGCCTATTTAGAAAATGCCACTACATTAAGAGTACAAAAGGGATCTGACGATAATAACGTTACGGTTTATATTACTGTTGTTGAGTTTACTGGAGCCAATTGGACAGTGTTACATGGCGATTCCGGGAATACTGGATTAGATTCAGGGACAATGACCTTAAGAGATGCATCAGATGGGACAGGAACACCAACTAATGTGTCTTCTTGGAATCAAGCTGCTATCTTTAGTCATTTTAGAGGAGATAATGAGGATAGTGGCAAAAATGATGCTATTTCAGATTTATGGCCTGTCATTACACCTGGCTCAAATAACCAAACGGTTGATTGGACGTTTCACAGTAATCATGATTCAGATGGAGAAAATAGGCATTTTGCACATGTTTTGGTTAATACAGGATTAAATGTAACACGCTTTCAAAACACGGCAAGATCTTTTGGTGAAACTATAATAAATATTACAACAGCCGGATTATCTGATGTAAATCAAGCACTTATTGTAGGGTCTTCCACTTCCAGTGGTAATGGTACAGCTTATGGTAGAGGATGGCGAAATTATTATTTAAAATCAGCAACTCAAGCAGCACATTGGGCACATAGAAGTAACAACACGCTATCGCATGAAATTCAAATTATAGATTTAAGTGGACTTCAAACATCTTATCCCGGAACAGAAATAAATGTAAAAGGAAATGGAACAACTATACCAAATGGCAACACAGCTATTCAATTAATTGATAATACAGATTTTGGAGAATTGGAGACCACTGGAGCCATATCGGTAGCACATACTTTTACCATTGAAAATTTAGGAAGTTTGGATTTGACTTTAGACGACCCAACCCCTTACATATCAATTACAGGAAGCGTAGCAGATTTCACTTTAACAGCAAACCCGACAACACCAATACCTGCAGGAGGAAGCACAACATTTACAATCACTTACGACCCTACAACCTCCGGAACTCATGTGGCAACAGTTTCAATTGCTAACAATGATACTGATGAGAACCTATACACATTTCTTATACAGGGAAAAGGGACCCTTTGCGATTCTAATGGAAGTTTAGATTATGATACTAGCATAACGTATGTTTCTTTTAATGAAATTAGTAATGCCGATAATGAAATTCCAAAAGATAATGCCTACGAAGATTTTACTGCAATACACAATAATGTATATAAAGGAACTACTTATGATCTAACTGTACGAGTAAATACCGATGGTAATTTTACAGTATTTGTTATAGCTTGGATTGATTGGAATAGAGATGGAGATTTTGATGATGAAGGGGAAGAATATAAATTGGGTTCAGCTACTAATGTAACAGACGGAATATCTTCTTTATCTCCAATGGCAATTACTATACCAGAATCTGCTATAATTGGAGAAACAACTATGAGAATTGCCACTAAATGGGCTAATTATCCATCAAGCTGTGAAACTAGTTTTGATGGAGAGGTTGAAGATTATTCAGTTGAAGTGATAGATTATTTAATTGATTTTGATGGGGTAGATGACTGTATACATTTTTCAGACAAACATGATTTAACTAGCCCATTTTCACTAGAAGCTTGGGTCTTTCAGGAAGCTACTATTGCTTCGGGTACTATAATATCTAAAGGCAACGTAGATCTTTCATTAAAAACAGGGTACCATTTAAGTTTAAAAAATAATTATCCTAACTTCACATGGTATGATAATTCTAATAATGAAATATTAAATATTACGTCTCCATATACTATCCCAAATAATGAATGGCACCATATTTCAGCCACTTACGATGGTACAACAGCAAAATTGTATATCGATGGAATTGAAGTTGAATCAGCTACACCTACAGCAGCACCCATTGATACTTCTGAAGAGTTTTATATTGGGGCAACTGTTGCAAACTCAGCAACAACGCCTTTAAATATTAATTTTTTCAATGGCGCTATTCAAGAAATTAGAGTTTGGGGTGTCGCTTTAAGTGAAGTTCAAATAAGAGAAATGATGAATCAACATTTAGTACAAAATGGTGTAAATGTCCAAGGGATGGCAGTGCCATTAAATATTTCTGGAGGCTTAATGTGGAGCAGTTTATTAGGGTATTATCATTTGAACTCTAATACCTCATTTGATGATTCTAGTTATAATATTGATGGTCTTCCACATAACATTGAAACATCTCAAAATGCATCTGCACCAATGCCTTATGAAACCGATGCAGATAGTGATTGGGATACTCCTTCTACTTGGCTAAATAGTACAGATGTTTATATTCCGAATACCTTAGGAGTTGATGGTTTAACAACTATAGACTGGAATATAGTTGATTTAACAAATAATATTACTTCAGGAAATAGAGACATTACTTTACTTGGATTAATTTCAACAATTGGCAAATTAACCATTGATGGCTCCTATAATATGACAACCGGAATTGGGACAGGGCAAAGCTTAACTATAAGTCATTATTTAGAATTAGATGGAGTTATAGATTTAGTGGGCGAATCTCAGTTAATTCAGAGTGAAGGGAGTATTATTGACGCAGATAGCGGAGGGTTTTTAGAACGCGATCAACAAGGTACTGCAAATAGTTTTAATTATAACTATTGGTCATCTTCTGTGGGTCCAATTGGAGGGAATAATGAAACAAAAGGAACGGGAATTCCAAATACAAACACAAATTATACAATTACTGGAGTATTAAATGATGGTACAAACCCAACGTCTTATCTTCCCATAACATTTGATACTTCTTTTTCGGCAGCCGATTCCAATACACCTTCTATACCTATAACTATAAGTTCTTATTGGTTATATAAATTTTATGGGCCAGATGATGATTATAATGCTTGGGTGTCCATTAATGAAAATTCAGCCTTACTTCCTGGTGAAGGTTTTACTATGAAGGGAACTTCTGGAGCTGCAAACATACTTACGTCTTTTCAAAATTATGTTTTTAATGGAATACCCAATAATGGAGATATTACTTTAGCACTCGATAAATCGTCAGGAGATGTTGAGAGGTTGATAGGAAACCCTTATCCATCTGCTATTGATGCCACAGCATTTATTTTAGATAATATGAGTATTGCTGATGGTGGGAACAATGTTAATGGCACAATTTTTAATGGAGCTTTATATTTTTGGGATCATTTTGGAGAGGAAAATTCTCATAGCGCTAGTGATTTTGTAGGGGGTTATGCAACGCGTAATTTAATTGCTGGAGCGGTTGCAATATCCAATGATGCTCGTATAAATGCAAATGGCGCTACAGGAACAAAAGTTCCTGGACAATACATCCCTGCTAATCAGGGCTTTTTTGTGTCTACAGCACTTGATGGTTTTAACAATAATAATGGTGTAGCAATTACTACAGTTGTAGGAGGCAACATTGTGTTTAAAAATAGCCAACGTGTTTTTGCAATTGAAGGACCTGCTACGTCTGTTTTTATGAGATCTAATCCTAGTAAAACAAAAAAAGCCTCAGCAGCCTATAATGATGAAAACTTAGCCGATAATGTTAAGCCTACTATTAGATTAATGTATAATTCCCCATTAGGATACCAAAGACAAATTGTAGTTGGGATTAACGAAAACACCTCTAATGAATTTGATTTAGGCTATGATGCGTTTATGGCAGATGTAAATAAAGAAGATATGTATTGGACTTTTGGAGGTAACAAATTTGTAATACAAGGGGTTAATAATTTTAATGAAACTCAGGAATTTTCGTTAGGATTGATAGTTAAACAAGCAGGTTTAGTAAACATTAGTGTAGATGCTCTTGAAAATATAGACTCAAACCTAAACCTTTATATTAAAGACAATACCACAGGGGAAACCTATCAAATAAACAGCGAACCTTTCCAAATTTACTTAGATCCTGGAAATTATAATGACAGATTTAAACTTGTGTTTCAAGAAAATCAATCAAATTTGCTAAATACAGATCAAACTAATTTAGAAGATAAATTTATTTTGTATTATGATTCTAGTGTATCTGAAATCAAAATCCGTAAAACAGTAGATTTCGAAATTTTAGACGTTACCTTATTTAATGTTATTGGACAAAGGGTAGGTTCTTTTAATTATTCTTCAACAGGAACAATACCTATCTCATCATCTATTAATGCAGGAGTTTATATTGTACAGCTAAAAACCATAAATGGCACAATAAGCAAAAGAGTTATTATAGAATAATCATTAAAATACTTTCCCATAGGTAGCTTCCTATACTATTTTATCCGTAAAAAACGCTTTTTATGTATAAAATTAATTTTTTTGTACACCATCATTAGAATTCCCCGACGCCTGCTTCGGGTGAAGCGTAATGATATATAAATTTAGCCTTATGAGTGCGCATAGTTATAAGAGTTATAACAAAAGTTTGTTGTTATCATTTGGTTTGTCCTATTTTCTAAACTTAAGTTCTAATAAAGGAAAAACAAAAAACATTATTATCGAATAAAATTGGCTATTAATTATTTAGGAAATAAGGGAACAATATTGATTAACAAATTGTTTTCTTTTGTAATATAACAGATTTATCTTATCTTAGGATTAATACAATTTATGAAGATATTTAATTCTATTTTGATGCTAGTTGTACCAAATTTGCACCTTTTTTCTCAAAATGTAGATATACTCTAATGAGATACTTGTGTATCGGCAAAGTAACTACATCAAATCAAAAATAAATTGATATATTTAAGAGACTAAACCAAGTATTTTATTTGTAAATAAAGGGAGCTTAAAATTTACTTTTAACTTGTTTACTCACCTAATCACATTTATATGAATATTTACTTAACCATTCTAATAGAGTTTTTGCTCATATCTTCAAGTATTCTTATACTATTTAGGCTTAGGAGTAAAATAGGTTTGGCGCCATTATACATTCTTTTAGGTGCTGTTCAATATATTCAAGCATTATCTACTACAATGATAAAAATTGTCGTATTTGGCAAGTTCACATTATATCCAGGTTCTGTAATATTATTTTCTGCGGTGTTATTTGCAGTTTTATTAATATATATTAAAGAAGGTGTAATTAGTGCTAGAATTTTAATTATTGGCATTATTATTTCTAACTTTTTATTAACTCTCTTTTTTGAAATTAGTTATCAACAAGAAATAATTGTTGGTCAATTAGATGGTTTAAATAAACTGTCAGTTTTTTTTATCAACTATAAGTTTTTTATAATTGGTACTATTATATTATTTCTTGATTTTATACTTTTAGTTGTTATTTATCAGTTTTTAATATTAAAAACAAAACGACTCCCTTATTTTTTCACTCTTTTTACTTCCTTATTATTTGTATTAATATTTGATGCAATAACTTTTAATTTAATGCTAAAATTTAATTCGCCTGATTTTAGTACGTCGTTAATAGGTCATATTATTGGAAAATCTATTGCTGCAATTATATTCTCTTTCATTTTGTATGTTTATTTAAAGTATATAGACAATGAAAAGAGTGTTTCAAGTTTTATAGCTAATCAAGACAGAGATATTTTTTCAATAATTAAGTATAGACAGAGATATTATAATCTTAAAGTTGAAAAAAAACAAGTTGAAAAAAAGCTAGTCTCACAATTAGAATCGACATTAAACTATATTTCAGATGGATTTGTGTCATTAGATACGAATTGGTGCTATACTTATGTTAATATAAAAGCAGGCGAGTTTTTAGGAAGATCGCCTAAAAGTTTGATTGGAAAACATATTTGGACAGAATTTCCCGATGGTGTTGGACTCCCATTTTATAACGCCTATCATAAGGCCGTAGAAACTCAAAAAACGCAATATTTTCAGGAGTACTATAAACCTTTAAATAAATGGTTTGAAAACAGGATTTATCCATCATCAGATGGGCTTACAATTTATTTTACAGACATATCAGAAAAGATAAAAGCTGAAGAAAACAACCAGAAGTTACTCTCGTTAATAGAGACGAGTGACGATTTTGTAGGTTTAGCAACCTTAAAAGGGAAACCAATCTATTTAAACACTAATGGAAGAAAATTAGTTGGCTTAAGTCCAGATGAAGATATGCCAAGTTCTATTGCCAATTTTTTCCCAGAGAAGTATCAAGATAAAATAGAAAATGAGCATTTGCCTAATATTTTTAAAAACAATAAATGGAATGGTGAAGTAGAGTTGAAAAATTTTAAAACAGGCAATTTAGTTCCAGTAGAAATGTCGGGCTTTTTAATTAGGGATCGTGTAACCAAAAAACCCATTGCATTAGGAAATGTAGCAACAGATATTACAACACGCAAATTAGCAGAAAAAGAAATTGAAGAAATACAACAGAAGTTAGAAGCAGCTATACGAATTGGGAAAATTGGATATTGGAATTGGGATATAATAAAAGATGAGGTTTACTGGTCCGACTTAATGTTCGAAATTTATGATGTACATAAAAACACACCCTTAAAATACAACTCTGTACTAGATAGAGTGCACCCAGATGATAGGGATTTTCACAACAAGATTGTTTCAGAAAGAATAGAAAACAAAAGTAATGCTCCTTTTGAATACCGCATTAAATGGAGAGACAATACTGTAAAGTATGTCATGGTACAAATGGAAGTAGTAGATGATGAGTCTGGAAATGCAATTAAATTTCAAGGCACAGTAATAGATATTACTACACTAAAGGAAGCTGAAGAGCAAATTACTAAAAGTAAAAAATACTTAGATAATATAATTAATAATATTGGAGACCCTGTTTTTGTAAAAGACGAACAAGGTAATTTACTATTAATTAATGATGCATTTTGCGCAATTTTCGATCTTGAAAAAGACGAAATAATAGGTAATACCTTAGCTAAAAATGTACCAATTGAAGAAAGAGAGATTTTTTTTAAGATAGACAAACAAGTTTTAGCTACAGGTATAGAAAACATTAATGAGGAATCTTTAACTGTAAATAATAATACTAAACGAATAATATCTACTAAAAAAACTCGATTTATTGATGATAATGGTAATAAGTTTTTAATTGGTACCATAAGAGATATTACAGATAGGAAAAATGCAGAAATTGAAATAGAAAAACATAAAAACCACCTCGAAGAATTAGTTAAATTAAGAACAGAAGAGATAGAAGCAAAAAACACCGAATTACAGCGTATAAATAAATTATTTGTGGGGAGAGAGTTAAAAATGAAAGAATTAAAAAAGATTATTAAAGATTTGCAGTTAAAAAATGAAAATTAAACTAAAGAAACTTTTTAACTTTACCTCGCTATGAAAAGTAATACTTTTTATCTTTTTCTTAAAAAACCTTTAGTAGCTGGTATTATTTCATTTGTATTATTACTTTTAATTACGCAATACCTTGCTTATCAAAATTATTTATTAAATGAAAATAAAAAGCAAAATGAAATAAATAATGAGGTTAATTTAATAAAGGAAAAACTACAGTCCATTGTTCAATATAGCTATTCAGCAACAAAAACACTACAATATATTGTAGAGAGAAATGGAATTCCAAAAGATTTTGATAGTATAGCTCATGATTTATTAAGAGGACATAAATATTTTGATGTTGTTCAACTAGTCGATGGCGAAGGCTTTATAACACACGTTTATCCATTAGAGGGAAATGAAGTATTGGGCTTTAATATTTTAACAAGCTCAACTTCTATCAGCGGAGCACAAGAAACAATTAAAAGGGAAGAGTTTTTTATTGCTGGACCTGTTAATTTAAAACAAGGTGGTGTAGGCATGATAAGTAGGCAACCTATTTTTATTGACAATAAATTTTCAGGCTTTTCGGCAGTAATTACGCAACTTTCTAATTTTTTAAACGACCTAAATATCGATGTTTCTAACGATAACCGTTTTATGTATCAATTGTCAAAAATTAATCTTGAAACTGGAGAGGAACAATTTTTTTTAGAACAGGATATGTTATCTTTCAAACAGTTTGCAGTACCTATAAAAATGCCTTATGGCGAATGGAAATTATATGTTATTCCAACTAAAAATCAAGCACTAATCTCAACAGTTTGGGTGTCCTTATTTGGATTAATGTTAGCAGGTTTAGGAGGCTTGGCGGTTTGGTTTTTTGCAGGAAGGCCAATGCGGTTAAATAAAATAATAAATGATAAACTCATTGAACAAGAAGCACAGTTAAAATTAATTCATGAAACTTCTAGAGAACAAATAAAAAAAAGTGAATCGAATTTAAAAAGAGCACAGCAAACGGCCAAAATTGGTAGCTGGGAACTTGATAAAGTAACCAATAAAATGACTTGCTCTAATGAAATGTATAGAATATTTGAAATAAACCCTGAAGAACATGATATTTCAAAAAATATTTTACGTGATGCTATTCATCCAGACGATAAAACAATAACAATAAAAAAATTAACGAGTTTAGAGCAAAAAAGCAGACCTTATATAATAAATTACAGATTAATATTTGATGATGAACATATTAAATATGTAGAGGAACAATGTGAAGTAATTTATGATGAAAATAAAAACCCCAAAAAAACCTATGGTACAATACAAGATATCTCTGAAAGGAAAAAAATCGAGCAAGAATTAAAAAATAGCGAGTTGTTATATAGAAGTCTTACTTCCAATGCGCCAGTTTTAATTTTTAATGCTAATGAAGCAGGTGAATGTACTTACGTAAATGTAGAGTGGATAAAATATACAGGAATGAGTTTTGAAGACGCAATGGGTTATGGCTGGCAAAAGGCATTGCATCCTGAAGATAAAGAAAGAGTATTAAATGAATGGCAAACAGCAGTGTTAACTAATACAGATTTTATATCAGAATTTAGATTTACAAATAAAAGTGGAAAAATCACCTATCTTTCAGCAAAAGCTATGAAATTGGTTGATACTAATAATAATACACAAGGACTTATTGGCATTGCTTCTGATATAACTGAAAGAATTAACCAGGAAAAAGAACTATTAGTTTACAAAAACAATTTGGAAAAATTAGTAAATTTAAAAACACAAGAGCTCCAAGAAAGCAGAGAAGCTTTGTTAAATTTATTAGAGGATTTAAATCTTCAATCTACCGAATTAGAAAAGGAAAAAGTAAAGGCACAATCGGCCGATTTAATGAAATCTGCGTTTTTAGCAACCATGTCACATGAGCTTAGAACTCCCATGAATTCTATTATAGGGTTCACTGGCATATTATTAAAAGAATATGCTGGACCTCTTAACGAGGAACAAAAAAAACAGCTATCAATGGTTAAAAAAAGCAGCCAACATTTACTTGGGTTAATTAACGATGTTTTAGATATTTCTAAAATTGAAGCAGGTAAATTAAATGTGTCTTTTTATCCTTTTAATTATATAACGACCCTAGAGAAGACAGCTGAATTTTTAATGGCTCAAGCAACAAAAAAGGGGCTATTTATTAACACAGAAATATCGAGTCTCGAAATAATTATAGAAAGCGATGAGCGAAGAGTAGAGCAAGTGCTTTTAAATTTATTATCAAATGCTATCAAATTTTCTAATAAAGGAACTATTTTAGTAAAAGTTGATATAATTGATAAATGGCTTATTACCCAAATAATTGATCAAGGAATAGGCATTAGTAAAAAAGACCTTAATAAATTATTCATGCCATTTATTCAATTAGAAGGAGGTCTTAATAGAAGCCATGAAGGTACAGGTCTTGGTCTAGCTATTTGTAAAAGCTTAATTGAAAAATTAGGTGGTACAATTCAAGTAAAAAGCAAAAAGGGAGAAGGAAGTAATTTTACATTTAAATTACCAATTAAACAAGAATAAAATAGTAAAAATATAAATCATTTCACTATATTTAAGTTCAATACCTTGATAATTAATTACATAGAAAGCTTTAAATATGAAACCAACACTATTGATAATTGAAGATAATGAGCAAAACATGTATATGTTATCTTTTCTGCTTGAGCAAAGCAATTATAACGTACTTAAAGCTTTTAATGGAATTGATGGATTAAAACTTGCACACGAAAATAGTCCAGAAGTTATTTTAATAGATATACAACTCCCAGATATGGATGGTTATGAAATTTGCAATAAATTGAGGCATAATGGCCTTTCAAAAAAAACAACTATTATTGCTGTGACTTCTTATGCCATGGGTGGAGATAAAGAAAAAGCTATTGAGGCAGGCGCAGATGGGTATTTAGAGAAACCAATTAATCCTGAAACTTTTGTTAAGCAAATGGAAAGCATAATAAATGCAAAATAATGAATAAAAAAACTATTTTAATAGTAGATGATACCTACGAAAACTTATACTTATTAAGAGTCATTCTTGAAGAAGCAGGTTTTAATATTATAGAAGCTAAAGATGGGAGTGAAGGATTAAAAAAATTACATGAAAACAATAATGTAGATCTTATTATATCTGATATTTTAATGCCTATAATGGATGGCTACCTTTTTTGTCAGGCATGTAAAAAAGAGAAATTATTTAAAAACATACCCTTTATCTTTTACACTTCTACATATACTGAAAAATTAGATGAAGACTTTGCGTTAAAGTTGGGTGCAGCACAATTTTTGAGAAAACCAATAGATCATGATGAATTACTTTTTACAGTAAATGATGTTCTTGATACTGGAAAGAATAAGGTGAAGTATGTTAAAAAAGTAAGGATATCTGAAGACGAAGTTTTAAAACTGTATAGCGAAAGACTCATTAACAAATTAGAGCAAAAAAGTTTAGACTTAGGAAATGAAGTTTTAGAAAGAAAAAAAGCAGAGCAATTATTAATTCAAAAAAATAAAATTTTAGATTTAATAGTTTTAAACACACCTTTAAACAAGATTTTTGAGCGCTTACTATTAAATTATGAATCCATTCACCCAAATTATTTTGGCACCTTAAGTTTAATGAATGAAGATGGAATACACCTTGATTTAATTTCAGCACCATCATTACCAAAAGCTTATAATAAAACGGTAAAACGTGTTGCAATTGGTGAAAAGGCAGGATCATGTGGCACAGCAGCATTTATCAAAAAACCAATAATAGTTTCAGATATTAGTAAAAGTAAATTATGGATCGATTATAAAGATATAGCACTGAAGCATAATTTAAAGTCATGCTGGTCACTACCAATAATATCTAAAAACAATAAAGTATTAGGTACCTTTGCAATTTATAGTGAATCTATTAACACACCTTCGTTAGACGATATTAGAGAACTTAATTTTGCAGTTAGTTTGGCTAATATAGCCATTGAAAAATCAAAAATTGTAACTGAAAACAGAAAAAAAGACGAGTCCTATAAAGCACTAATAAATCAAGCAAGTGATGCAATAATGACTTACACGCTCGATGGTACTATTTATGACTTTAATAGAGCATCTTATAGTATTTTAGGCTATACAGAAAAGGAGTTTTTAAAATTAAAATTACAAGATATACTTGTAGGTGATGTTGTTGTAAACTCTAAAAATCTTAGCAAAATACAAAAAGGAGCACCTGTAATATTTGACCGACAATTTAAACGAAAAGATGGCTCAATATTAGATGTTGAAATCTCAGCAAAATTACAAAACGATGGTAAAATACTTGGTATAGCGCGCGATATTACAGAATGGAAAAATAATCAAGAAGAACTTAGATTAACCAATATAAAACTACAACAAGCCAATAAAGAACTTAAACTTTTGCAAAATCAATTAGAACAAGAAAATAGTTACTTAAGAAATGAAATTGATCTGGTTTTTAATTATGAAGACATGGTTTATGGCAGTACTGAATTTAGTAACATATTAACTGAAGTAGAAAAAGTAGCACCTACAAACGCTACAGTACTGTTATTAGGTGAATCAGGCACAGGTAAAGAGTTATTGGCTAGAGCCATTCATAATACAAGCACTCGAAACAGTAAGGCATTGATAAAAATTAATTGTTCAGCAATACCTAAAGAACTCATCGAAAGTGAGTTGTTTGGGCATAAAAAAGGATCGTTTACTGGAGCTTATAATGATAAAAAAGGAAAACTTGAGTTGGCAGATGGAGGCACTTTATTTCTAGATGAAATAGGAGAACTACCTTTAGACATGCAACCCAAAATATTAAGATTCCTAGAAGAAGGCGAAATAGAGGTAGTAGGAGGGACTGGTACAAAAAAAGTAGATGTTAGAGTTATTGCAGCAACTAATAGAAACTTAAAAGATGCCATAGAAAAAAAAGAATTTAGAGAAGATTTATATTTTAGACTTAATGTGTTCCCTATTGAAGTACCACCACTTAGAAAGCGAAAAGGCGACATTCCTTTATTAGTTGAACATTTTGTAGATAAGTTCAATAAAGCTTATAATAAAAATATTAAATATATAACTGATGAAGCCATGAGTAAACTTAAAGTATATGATTGGCCTGGTAATATTAGAGAACTAGAAAATTTAATTGAGAGAGCAACTATTTTATCAACTAGTGAAACATTATTAATTCCTGGATTTGAATCTTCAAATCAACAAGCAAAAACTATTAGTAATAGAGACTTATCGTTGGATTCTGTTCAAAGAAATCATATTCTTCAAGTGTTAGAGCAATGTCATTGGAAAATAAGTGGTACCAATAGTGCCTCAGAGTTATTAAACTTAAAACCTAGTACTTTACGTGATAGAATGCATAAACTTGGTGTAAAAAAATCAATTAAAAATTAACGGAATACCGTGAGACACTTAATTGTTTAAAATTTTTACTCACGATATTCCGTGATAACTTCATGCAATTATTTTTAAAAAAAGATTTAATATACACATTATTAAGCACTTGTGTTTGGTATTGTTCTTTTTGGCACATCAATTGGATAAGATTTTTTTAAAGAAAGACTATGAAAAGTGAAATCCAATTAGAAGGTATTAAGTTTTGGGTTGACGAAAATATAATTTATTGTAAAATTAATTCAGATTTTATTATAGACAACCAAAAAAAAGATATTGAAGAAATTTTTTATAATGGTATTTCTCTATTAACTCAAAGAAAATACATGCCCATGTTGATAAATATGGAACAAATTAGCAGCTCAAATTCAATAAAAATATTCAAGATTTTGGCCCAAAGCCAAAGTGTTAGAGGATTAATCCTCTCTCAAATATTTTTGGTAAAATCTATAGGTTTAAAAGTATGTCTTATCATTCATAATATTATTAAAAAACCTTTTTTTATTAATAAAATATGTGATGATTTTGATGTAGCTGTAAAGTATTGCAATATGGATAATAAAGTTTTTAACTCACTAAGCTAACAAAACAGTTTTACAAGCATCTATTATTATAGGTCAAATTATACTGATTAAACTGGGACAGAAATCGCATTAGATAGCGAATTAATTTCAGATTATGCTACCTCAAATATAGCAGCGTAAATAAGTAAAAGGGCTTGTGAAGCGCAAAATATGGTTGCAATAGATTTTGATAAAAGTAGCGTTACCAAAAAAACATAAATCTTCTATACTAGAGCCAAGACAAAACTTCAAACCCCAAAAATAAAAAAAATCACATGCTGAATCGGTAAATAATTTAATTTGAATGGGTGATAATGTGCGGCAAATAATTTTAATCAAATAATTCTTAAAATATTCTTATTTTTAAGGTTTTATTTGTCAATTTTTTCAAAATAAATTAGTAACATCTTGCTTTATAGTAACCTTGCATAGCTATAGTGCAAATATAAGTATTAAGAAAGGGCTTTTAATTCATTCTTAGCCATTGCAAAATAAATTAAAATTAAGAAAATCAAAATTTAATTATAACATAAAAACAATGAAAAATTTAATTCTACTTATCGTCTTTAACATTCTAATAGTTAGTTGTAAAAATAATAAAGCAACGTCAGAGGATAAAAGCCATGATCATAACACTACTGAAAAAGCTGAAGAACCAAAGAAAAAGCCATTAAGTCCACACACAGAAACAATGGCAATGATAGGCGATGCACATATACATATTGACTATTCTTCCCCAGGAGTTAGAGGAAGGATTATATTTGGTGGCTTGGTTGGTTATGACAATGTATGGCAAGCTGGAGCGCATAAAGCTACCTGGATAGAAACCAATAAAGATCTTATAATAAATGGTGAGGTGCTCCCAAAAGGGAAATACGGCTTTTTTACCATTCCATCAAAAGGAGATTGGACAGTCATGTTTAATAAAAACTGGGATCAGCATGGAAAGGATGAATATGATGAAAAAGATGATGTCCTAAGGTTTACGGTTACACCAACCATTTTAGAAGATACAACAGAGCATTTAGAATATAAAGTAAATAAAATAAGTGATACAGAAGGTGAGATTTCGCTTTCATGGGAAAAAGTAAAATTAAGTTTCAATTTTAAAATTTAAACTTAAAAAACATTTCAGCCATATATACTGTATTAGCTGTGGCTAATTTTAGGTTGATTGCTATTTGGTAAACAATCTAATAATAATATAGCAAACCCATATAAGGTTATAAAAGTAATAATAAACCTTAGTATTATTCATGCCTCTAAAGGTTTTACAACCTGTTCTTGGTGGCTGTTTATTAGAAATATGGATCTAATTCCAGGTGAAACAAAAGCGGTTAGTTAAATTAGCTAAAATACCATAACATTCTCACAGTAGGATGTGCATGTAAAATTCGATGTTAAGTAATTGAATTTTTTGCTGCCAGTTTATTCTTTTATAATAACCAAAGTTGCCTTATAGCCAGTTCTAATAAGCCACCTATTTGATGCTAATGTATTACCATCTGGATCTAAAACAATAAGTTGTGCTGTGTTTGGAGAAGATGCACCTTCATTTAAAGCAATAAAATTTATAGTATTATAACCTTCTTTTAAATCGATATCAATTGTATAAAAATCTCCATAAAGAGTTAGGTTTGGATGAATAACCACATCATTAACTGTTATTTTTACTCTATCACCATCTACATATTCATGATCTCGACTTTTTATAACTACTGTTTTTGAAGTAGTCCTCAAATCACCTAAATAGTAATCCTTAGCAAATTGACCTAAATCTTGCCTATCTTCGCTAAAACGTTGTTTAACTTTCCATTCCTTATCAACCAAAGAACTTTTTTTGGTCATATCTACGGTATATTTTTTTTTATTCGACTCAGGTATAGATTTGTAATTGAGTGTATATCTTATGTTTTTATTTGTTAAACCTTTAATAGGAGATAGTTTAAACGATATTTTTAAATCAACTTGCATAGTACTATCCACAGGATCTATTTTAAACCCTTTTTGAGAGTCGTTTACCTGAGCAATTGCGACATATACAAAGCATAAAAAAAATATAGAAGTTGTAAAAAATTTCATAACTTATTTAGCATAAATAATGCTTGGGGTTAAAGATATATATTTGATTCTTATTTTTTAAACCTATAATAATATTAACGATACTTTATAACAATTTATAGTTATCTTAACAAAAACTATTCCATAGCTATAACTTGATGGATTGTTTATTATTTTTGCATCTGTTTAATAATGATTAATGCTTATTGTTTATGTTAGAAGGATTACAAAGAAATTATGGCTACTTGTTCGAGGATGACCTTTTAAAAGAAATAAGTGAGATAGGTACATATAAAAAAGTTTCCGAAGGATTTATTGTAATAGATATTGGCGAGCACATAAAAAGCATCCCATTAATTTTAAGTGGCGCCATAAAAGTGATGCGAGAGGACGAGAAAGGAGATGATTTAATACTTTATTTTGTTGAACAAGGCGATACTTGTGCCATGACCATAACTTGCTGCATGGGTGAAACCAAAAGTGAAATTAGAGCTGTCGCCGAAACAGACACAAGAATAGTAATGATTCCAATCCAGAAAATGCAGGAATGGATGCATAAATACAAAAGCTGGCAAAGTTTTATCCTTCAAAGCTACCATGAACGTATGAAAGAGCTTCTGGAGGCAATTGATACCGTAGCCTTTTTAAAAATGGACGAACGTTTGTATAAATACCTAAGGGATAAAGCTATGGTCAATAGAGATGATTTAATAAAAACAACACATCAAGAAATCGCTCAAGATTTGCATACTTCTAGAGTGGTGGTTTCAAGACTGTTAAAAAAACTTGAAAACGAAAATAAAATTAAACTGCATAGAAATAGTATTAAAATAATCGATTTATAGTTATACTTTTTTCAAGTAACAAATGTTACAAACACACAAATATTAATTACTTATTTTGACAAAAAATTTATTATGGATTTTATTTTAGAGCCTTGGCCATGGTACATAGGTGGACCTTTCATAACATTAATCATGTTTTTCCTTTTTTATTATGGGAAGAAATTTGGGATTTCTTCAAACCTCGAATCTATTTGTGCAATGGGTGGCGCAGGAAAACTTCACGAGTTTTTTACTTTCGATTGGAAAAAAAATAGATGGAACTTAATGTTTATAATTGGAACTGTAATAGGAGGCTTTATAGCTTTTAAATTCATGACTCCAGATCAAGCAATTGCATTAAACCCCGAGACAATTAGCGACTTATCAGAAATTGGATTTCAAAATGCAGGAGTTCAATATTTACCAGATGAAATCTTTGGCTTAGAGGCACTGTTGTCAATAAAAGGAGCTGCCATTTTGATTATTGCTGGTATTTTAGTTGGTTTTGGATCAAGGTATGCTGGAGGTTGTACTTCAGGTCACGCCATTACTGGTTTAAGTAACCTAGAATTACCTTCGTTAATAGCTGTTATTGGTTTCTTTATTGGAGGGTTAATCATGACGTGGCTTATTTTACCATTATTATTTTAATTCCGAAAAATTATGAAAAATATTAGATTTATTGTTTTAGGTGCACTCTTCGGAATTGTTTTAAGTAAAGCCGAAGTTATTTCATGGTATAGAATCTATGAAATGTTTAAATTTCAATCGTTCCACATGTATGGAATTATTGGTTCAGCAGTCGTTTTAGGAATCATTTTGTTCTCATTCTTCAAAAAAGGAACTATTAAAAATTACTTGGGTGAAAAAATAATGATAGAACCTAAGGAAAAAGGCTTTTATAGAACGATTATTGGTGGAACTATTTTTGGCTTGGGTTGGGGCTTGATTGGTGCTTGTCCTGGACCAATGTTTATTCTTTTAGGTAGAGGCGTGCTGTCCATTTTAATTGTCATTTTTGGTGGGCTTTTAGGTGTCCTTTTTTACCATGCCATTAAGCATAAGTTACCTCATTAGTTAGAATTAAAATAAATAGAGTAGTTAAGTAACTATTGTTACAGTTTTTTGATCAAAGTTGGTTAACTTTGAGAGGTAAGCTTAACAATTAACTATTCAAATTTAATTATGAAGTACGGCTTTATTATTGATAACCGAAAATGTATTGGTTGTCATGCTTGTACTACTGCCTGTAAATCAGAACACGATGTCGCAGTAGGTGTTAACAGAACCTATGTTAAACAAGTTGAAAAAGGGGAATTCCCCAATACCAGAAGGATTTTTTCCGTAATGCGTTGCAACCACTGTACAGATGCACCTTGTGTGGAAATTTGTCCTGTTGAAGCCCTATACATTCGCGATGATGGCATTGTAGATTTTGACAACAACAGATGCATTGGTTGTAAATCGTGCATGCAAGCCTGCCCTTATGATGCTTTATACATAGACCCAAATACAAATACTGCTGCAAAATGTAATTACTGTGCACATAGAGTGGAGGTTGGTCGTGAACCAGCTTGTGTTACGGTTTGTCCGGAACATGCCATTATTGCAGGCGATATGCACAATCCAGACACTGAAATTTCCCAATTGTTGGCACGTCAAGCTGTAAAAGTTAGAAAGCCTGAAAAAGGAACCAATCCCAATCTATTTTATATCGATGGCGACGAATCATCACTTAATCCAGAAGCTACAGATAAATCGGGTCCAGGTTTATGGAACTCACAAGCTCGTGGTGTTGGTCACTTTGCAAAAGCTGCAGAAAAAATGTTGCATACAAACGATGATGTAGATCTGTTACAAATGAGTATCGATAACGAAATGCAAGCTGCATACCAACGAAAAGATAATGAAAATCCTAATTACATTGACGTACTTAATGGTAAAGCCCGTAGAGTTTATGACACGCCAGACAAAGGCATACTTTGGGGCTGGGAAGTATCAGCTTATGTATTTACAAAGGCCATTGCTGCAGGTGCTTTCCTAATTCCGTTTTTGGCCATTATTTTAGGACATGAAGTTTCCAATACAGCTAAATTGTGGTCAGCTGGAATTTCATTGGTAGGTTTGGCATTAACGGGTTTATTCTTGGTAATGGATTTAGATAGACCAGACAGGTTCCTAAACGTATTATTACGTCCACAATGGAATTCATGGTTAGTAAAAGGTGGCTATACCATTACAATTTTTGGATTATTGGTAACTCTTTGGGGAGCAAATACCTGGTTCCAGTTAGGCATACTTGAAACGCCATTATTATGGGTAACTGCTGTTTTTGCAGTATTATTGGCTATTTATACGGCATTCCTTTTTGCACAGGCTAAAGGTCGCGATTTTTGGCAAAGCCCAACATTACCTTTACACATGTTAGTTCATAGTGTAATGGCAGGCGTTGCAATTTTTGTATTAGCGGCGTTAATTTTTGGAAATGAAGGTTGGATGTCAATTTTAGGCATCACATTAATTGTTGCCTTAGCAGTCAATTTATTCTCGATGGTAACAGAATTAACAATAACACACCCAAGTACAGCTGCACATACAGTTGTAGATATGATTACAAAAGGAAGATATAAAAATTTATTCTGGATTGGAGTTGTACTAATCGGAAATGTAATTCCATTAGCATTATTAATTTTTGCGCCAAGTACAACAATGCTAACTGTTTCAGCAATTCTTGTTTTAATAGGAATTTATGTAACAGAAAAAATTTGGGTAGAAGCACCACAGCGCATTCCGCTTGCTTAATCAAGATTTATTCGATTTATGATTACTTCGATTAAATTGAAAACATAAGAAAAATGGAACAATTATTAAAAAATAGAACTAAATCACTTGCGATTATGGTATGGCATAATTGCCAAAAAACAGGAAATGAGTTTTATGATTTCAAAAGACAATTAGTAAGATGTTCAAGTTCAGTTGGAGCAAATTATAGAGCGGCTTGTAGAGCAAAATCTGATGCGGATTTTTTAAATAAATTAAAAATTGTTGAAGAGGAATTAGATGAAACAATGTATTTCATTGAATTAATAATTGAAATAAAGCCAGAGTTGTCTGATGTTTGGAAAAAAGCCTATGATGAATCAGAAGAGTTATTGAAAATAATGGTAAAATCAATAGGAACAGTTCGTCAAAAAATAAGAAGTAAGAAAAAGTAACGATTAATCGAGTAAATCATAAATCGATATAATCGAATAAATATAGAATCATGGGATATAAAAAGCCATCATTTATTGAAAATATTGCAGAAAAATTGGGAATCATTCCTAATCTGCACAAAGAAAACTATCAAGATTTTCAAGATGATATGCGTCATTTCACTGATGAGGAAGTGGCTCAAATGTACGAGAATTTTCCACCACCGGAAAAATGGGACAATTGGGTAGAATACAATCCTAAAGTTTGGCCTAAAAAAGATAAAAAGACCTATCAAATAGTCCCAACAACCTGTTTTAACTGCGAGAGTGCTTGTGGTCTCACAGCGTTTATCGACAAGGAAACACAGGAGGTCAAAAAATTTGAAGGCAATCCACATCATCCTGGAAGTAGAGGACGTAATTGTGCAAAGGGACCAGCAACCATCAATCAAATTACAGATCCTGACAGAATATTATTTCCATTAAAACGTAAAGGAAAAAGAGGGGAAGGAGAATGGGAACGTACTTCATGGGATGAGGTTTTAGATACCTTTGCAGCTCGCATCAGAAAAGCCATTAAAGAAGACAGACACAACGAAATTGCCTACCATGTTGGAAGACCTGGACATGAAAAATTCATGAATTGGATTCTTCAAGGTTGGGGAATCGATGGCCATAATTCGCATACCAATATCTGTTCATCTGGAGCGCGTTTTGGGTACAACCTTTGGTATGGTTACGACAGACCATCACCAGATCATGCTAACGCTAAATTCATTTTGTTGGTATCGGCACATTTAGAGTCTGGTCATTACTTCAATCCGCATGCACAGCGCATCATAGAAGGTAAAATGAAAGGTGCCAAATTAGCGACCATGGATCCGCGTTTATCCAATACCGCATCCATGTCAGACTATTGGTTGCCATCATATCCAGGAACCGAAGCGGCTGTTTTATTGGCAATGGCATTGATCATTTTGGAAGAAGGATTATATAACAGAGCGTATCTTGAAAATTGGACCAATTGGAAGGAATACCTAAAAGCAAGACACACTGATAAGGAAGTTACTTTCGAGAATTACATTGCTGCAATGATAGAAGAGTACAAAGATTTCACTCCAGAATTTGCAGAAAAAGAATCGGGTGTAAAAGCTGAAATGATTGTAGATATTGCTCGTCAAATTGGTGAAGCAGGAGAACGCTTTGCATCCCATAACTGGCGTGCAGCAGGAGCATCAAACCTTGGTGGTTGGTGTGTGGCAAGAGCGTTACACTTTTTAACCGTGTTAACTGGTGCTGTGGGAGCAAAAGGAGGAACATCACCAAATTCCTGGAATAAGTTCAAGCCTACGCAGCCAAATCCACCAAAACCTCAAAAGGTTTGGAACGAACTGCATTTCCCTAAAGAATATCCTTTGGCATTCTTTGAAATGAGCCAATTATTACCACACTTTTTAAAAGAAGGAAGAGGAAAAATGGATGTGTATTTTTCAAGGGTATTTAATCCTGTTTGGACCTATCCTGACGGATTTACCTGGATGGAAACACTTGCAGATGAAACAAAATTCGGTTTGCATGCAGCCTTAACGCCAACTTGGAATGAGACAGCATTTTATGCCGATTTTGTGTTGCCTATGGGATTGGCATCAGAGC
>CALZKX010000209.1 GCA_945788155.1 uncultured Flavobacteriaceae bacterium | reverse complement strand
CCTTAAACCAGTAGGCCGAACAGCAAACTTTACTCTATTAGCATTATGGTTAGCATCCATAGTGACTCTGGCAATTTTCGCAGCAAAGGAAGTCGCCGAATTTTCCAGAGAAGGTGAATTTACCGAAAATATAGAGTTAAACATTAAAGCCAATGACACATTATATGTCGAAATGGTTAATAATGAAAAGTATGCACGCAATAACTATAGAAGCAACGAATTTGATATAGTTTATAATGATAACGATGTGAAGCAAATATATTCGTCAGATGTAAGGTTTTCGGTAAGATCAACAAACGACTCTGTGGCTTATATGAAAATTGTAAAAGACGCAAGAGGTAGAACCTATCAAGCCGCAAGAGATCGTGCTGAAGAAATTATTTACAGTTTTAATTATAACAATGGCAAATTGGTGTTAGATAATTACTTCTTAACAGATGCCGACAATAAATTTAGAGACCAAGATGTAACAATTACGTTGTATATGCCTGAAGGAAGTATTATTTACGCCGATGAAAGCACACGTAACTATAGAAGCTGGAGATACTCATCAGATATTATATCTCGTGGTAAACAAAACCATTATCTAAAGATTCGCTACAATGATGTTGAGTGTTTGGATTGTGATGATGAAAATTCAATAATTGAAATTAAAGATGAAGAATCTTCACTTGAAGTTGACAGAGATAAAATTGAGTATAAAGATAGCGAAGTAAAAGCAACCATTGATTCCAGTGGAATTTCAATAAAATCTAATAACAATTAACAATTCAAGAACAAAATTCAACAGTTCAGAACATAATAAATTTAAAAAACACAATTAAAAAAGATATTTACAAAGAATAAAAATTAATCAAATCATGACAACTATATCAAAATTTATCACAGCCCTAATTGTAAGTCTATTACTTGTTTCCTGTAATTTCGATTTTGGAAATGGCTTCGGTGTTAGAGGAAACGGAGATGTTGAAACCGTAGAGCGTGTTCTAAACGAAGATTTTACCGAAATTAAAGTAAGCCGAGGAATGGACGTTTATTTAACCCAAAGCGACCAGGTAAGTTTAAGCGTAGAAGCAGACGAAAATTTACATGACATCATTATAACCGAAATAGAAAATGGTGTTTTATTAATTTCAACCGAAGAAAACATAAGCTATTCAAAATCTAAAAAAGTAATGTTAAGCTTTAAAAACATTTCTAAAATCACAGCTACAAGTGGTAGCGATGTATATTCTACAAATACAATTGTGGCAGATAATTTGGAATTAAAAACAACAAGCGGAAGTGATATGGAACTGGACATAGACGTAAAAGTTGCCGATTGTAAATCAACCAGTGGAAGCGATCTTAGGGTGTCGGGAAACACAGATAAGTTATATGCTGAAGCCACAAGTGGTAGTGATATAAAAGCAGGGAACTTAAAAGCTAAAATAAGCGAAGTAAGAGCTACTAGTGGCGCAGATATTACTGTAAATACGTCGCATGAATTATATGCTAAAGCAACAAGTGGTGGAGATATAAAATACTATGGCAATCCAGAAAAAGTCACAAAAAAAGATGGCGTTTCTGGTAGCGTACGTAAACATTAAACCAATCAAAAAAAACATACTCCTTTAATAGAGTATGCTAATCAATCATGTTTAACCATCCCAATGTTAAAATCTAACATTGGGATGGTTTTTTACATATATTTGTTAAATACAAAATTTGATTATGATGCTTAAAAAAGGTTTACTACTTACTTTTATTTTGCTTTTAAGCACTCTTGTACAGGCTCAAAAAAAAGAGAGGATAAAAGGGAATAAAAATGTAACAATTCAAGAAACACCCATAAATTCGTTCAATAAAATTTTGGTTGGAGAAGATTTCTTCATTGATATTATAGAAGGTGAAAGTGCTTCTGTTTTTATTGAAGCTGATGATAATCTTCATGATATTATTCAATTTAACGTTGCCGACAGTGTTTTAAGCTTCAAAACAACCAAAAATATTACTTCTAAAAAAAGACTAAGCATAAA
Organism: uncultured Flavobacteriaceae bacterium; assembly: GCA_945788155.1. Lineage (GTDB taxonomy): Bacteria > Bacteroidota > Bacteroidia > Flavobacteriales > Flavobacteriaceae > Pontimicrobium. The sequence goes on along the minus strand of CALZKX010000209.1, from coordinate 5,387 downwards.
GGTTATTTACACGACTTCCTTAAAGGAAATTGAAACTGTAGATAATGGTGAAATTAGCTCGCTAACATCTATAAACCTAGACGATGTATCGGTAAAAAGCAGTGGTACTTCAAAAGCGTTTTTAAATATAAAATCTCAAAATTTTAGTCTAACAAGTAGTGACAGAGCAAGAGTAAAACTTAATGTGACTGCTAATGAAACTAAGTTTGAACTAAGTGAAAACAGTAAACTAGACGCTTTAATTAATGCCGATAGAATGCTTATAGACCTATACCAAAGAACCAATGCAAAAGTTCGTGGGAATTTGGATAAACTAAAGGTAAGAGCTAGTAATTCTGCAAATTTTGAAGGGAAAGAATTAGTGTCTATTAATTGTGAAGTGTTATCTGAAGATAATAGCGATGTAGCTATAAATGTTACCGAAGAATTATTTATAGACGTATCTGGAAGTGGGGAAGTTTACATTTACAACGACCCAAAAATCACTTTAAATAATTTTTCAGATACTGCCAAGCTTCATAAAAAGGAGCTGAAAAAATAATATTATTAGCAATGAGTCTTCCTAAAATAAGTTGACAGTTTTTAATTAAAATTCCATAACCCTCTTTATTTCAAATTTTTAATATACTCCCAACAAAAAAACGTAAAATAATTTATACTTTTTTACAAAGAAGGTAGAAGTTTAAAAACATCTCTTATACTCCAAAAAAATCGAAAGCTTCGCTTTCATGATAGTAGAAAAACGGTTGTAACGGTTGAGCTATGCGCATAACTCGAAATTAGATATTATGTTAATCTGTTTTAAACATGTTTTTTGTCACCGTAGCATTATTATGGTCTACAATTAAATAATAGGATGCTGAGGTTTGTTGGTTTTCAAATAAATACTCAGTGGTTGTTTCGTTTAATTTTTTTTCTTTAATTACCTCAATTGATAATAAGCAGCTTTCAAGCAAATGCAATTGTGATTTTAAAATAGTATTATGATCATCCAATTCTAAATACAAAATACCTTTTTCTATTCCTGCAGCGCACATACCTTTTTTAATTAATTTTGAAGGTTGATTGTAGGTTAAAATTATTTTATTAAGGTGGTGGCCAATGATTTTAAATTCACACTCTTTATTGCCATAGGCTCTTAAATCGATAGCTTCATAAGAATTTAGCATGAGAAAATGATAGGTTTCATTTATCGCATTTGATTTACCAATATTGTTACCTTCTTTTATTTTAACATCAAAGGATAAAACTTGTGGATATTCATTTTGAGCGTACGAGAATACACAGAATAACAAAAAATAAATCGATACTATTTTTTTCATTTTGTTAAAATAGTGAATTAGCTAAAGTATTTAATTCTGCACTTTACCATTTACAATATTAAGAATCTTATTAAGAGTGCCATTATCATGATAAATAATTAATGTGCCATTTCCATTTTTCAAAGAGCCTGGGTCAAGTTTTTTACCATTAATGTCGTTCATTTCCAGTACGTTCCCTATACTACCATTTACATAATTAATTCTTTCTTTAACAATTCCATTAGGGTATAGTACTTTAGCGATTCCGTTTAATTTACCACTCGAATAGTTTTTGAGGGTGCCTAGGCTACCATTAGGGTAGTATTCTTCCCATGGACCCTGCTTTTTTTCATACTTTAATTGCCCCTTTACCCGCAATGTTCCATCAGGAAAGTACTGTTTGAATGACTTATCTCCATTTTCTGATGGATTATGACTAACGTCTAATACAAGCTTATTGTTTTTATCAAACCGTTTTAAAGACATTATATATTCAGTACCACTAGACGCGTATTCTGCTGTTTCTGTTGGGTGATTGGTAGTAATAGACCGCTTGAAATATTGCCATAACCCTACTTTTTTATCGGCACGATAATTACCCTTTGCTATATTTTTGCTGCCTCGAGACTCCCAAAAACCAGTTTTTTGATCGTTTTGATAGTTACCCTTTTGAATTAAAGTGTTGCTCCGGTCGTCTCTTACTTCAAAGAGACCATTCTTGATGCCGTTTGAGTATGTAATAGACATTTTTTCTTTTTCATTTCCATTATTTTTCATTAAAATCCAAGATCCGTTTCGTTTTCCTGATAGCATATTCCCCTTGACTTTAAGTTCACCATTGCTTTTTCGTTCTTCGTACGACCCATTTAAGACACCCTGCTCATTAAAAGTTTCTAGTTTTATAAGTTGATCAGAGTTACGTTTATACTCCTCCCATCGACCGGTTTTTATACCTCCTTTGGCATAAGTTCCTTTTATGCGGATAAATGATTGCTTCCAATTAGTGCTGTACGTTATCCATTCTCCAAATTTTTTGTCATTCAAGTAGTTCCCTTTTTCCTTAGGAAGTTGATCTCCATTTTTATTGAGCCAAAATAGTTGATATAACCCTGACCTTTTACCATCTAGGTAATTGGCAGAGCCGTTCCATTTGCCTTTACTTGTATAATAATTCCATAAGCCAGTTTTTCTTCCATCCAGGAAATTACCTTGTGCCTTAATTTTTTCACTTTTTTCATAATAAACCTTCCATAAGCCGGTTTTTTTACCTTGGCTGTCTTTCTTGCCAACTTCACGTTTTTGAGCATATAGGTTAAGACTGGAAATAAACAGTGTGAAAATAATTAGTAGTACTTTTCGATTCATTTTTGCTTTTATTGAGTCATTTAACAAATTGTAAATTTCGTTTAGCTAAACGAAATTTTGGGAACAACTTTTTTGTGAATTTATTAAAAAAAGAAAAGATAAAAAAACATAGCCAAATTTTTTAGCGTTTTGCTTATTTATGATTTTTTCGATGTTTATTAATTTTCTATTTCAAAACTCGCCCAATTTAGAACATTATATTGGTTATCTCGAAAATTAGAAAATTCTTGTTTATTAAACATAAGCTCTATTTCATTTTCTATTCGGTCATATTTTACAATCCAAGGTGAACAAATTCTATCAGTTAATTCAATTGATTCCGGAATTGAATTTTTATAATCACTAATTTTCCCAATAATTTCTATCCTATATGAGTTTTTTAGTTTCTCATATTTTAAAATGTTAAATGAGCTATTACAATTTAAGTTTTTACAAATTAATTCCGCAAACTTCTTTCCCTTTTTAAGAGAATTCTGATTTTCGGTTATCAAAATCAATCTAAATTTTTTCATTACGCTATTATGGTTCGTATATTGTGCATATTCCTTAGGGTATGCACTATATATCGTGTTAGGCTTTTGTTTTTATTTCTTGTTTCATTCTCAATTTTAACTCTTTAACCAGTTCCCAGTTGGTTTCGGTTAATGAATTTTGTAAAAGTGCTAATTGTTCGTAGAAGTCATTTTTTCTTTCTTTATGCTCTTCTATCAATCTTTTCTTATCTATTTGTATAATCTTCAAATTCTTTTAAATAGCTAATTCAACTTGGTCATTCATCTGGTTGAAAAACCTACTGCCAAAATCTTTTTTCTGGGTTATGAACTCTGAATATGACATTTCAATATTCCTATTTTTAGCTGTCCAAAGTACAATTCCGTTATCAAATATATGTTCAGTTTCCCAAACAATTCTGATTTTGTCTTTATTTCTAAAAAACCAAGATAGACATTTTTATAAACTTATTAAGCGTGTCGTTTTTATCTCTGTTTAATTTTTGAATTCCTTTTAAATTTTCACTCCGATTATTTTTCGATATATCGATACCTAAAACGATTTGATTCTTGGATAATTCTTTGACATCTATATATGACAATCTAGTAATTTATTGTAAACATATTCTAGGTAATAATTAAAACGAGTACTTTGGTCGTTGTTCCTCAGGCTTTTCCTTTATTAGAATCCCATTCGGATATTTTTACTTTGCGCTTTAAACTGATGTTAGCACGTTTGCCATTTACCGTTATTCGTGCATAAACAGGAGAGTAATTATTAATTGCTCTTGTAGCGTTTATCCAAAATGATAAACTGAAGGTGGATTGTGATTGCATAGTTGTCGTCTTTTAGTTAAACATTCATCCAGACGAAAGTCAAATCAACTATTTCAATTACAGTGTTTTAAGTATCTATTCGGTTCACACTTTTTGTGTTTTAAAACTGTGAACCGAATTGTGAACCGAATTAAACCATATTAATTCAATTCTTATAATAGTCCAAAAACTATAAAACCTTGTAAATCATAAGATTAACAAGGTTTTAGTTTCTATTGGTATTCATTTTAGTCGGGGTGGCAGGATTCGAACCTGCGGCCTCCACGTCCCAAACGTGGCGCGATAACCGGGCTACGCTACACCCCGAGTTAGTTATCAAAATTAGAGGTGCAAATATATAGTATTCTTTTAAGAACAAATAATTTTTTATTCGTATTTTAATGTCAAAATAATAATACAATGAAATTCTTTAAATCATCTTTATCGCTATTGCTAGTAATTAGCTTTTTTTCTTGTAAGGAAAACAAAACAACCAATTCTCTAACTTTAAATAATTCAACAATAAAAGACTATTCTCATGAAGTAGTTGTACCAAACTTAAATATTCCTTGGGGATTTGTTTTTCTTCCAGATGACTCTATGTTAATAAACGAAAAAAGTGGAGAGTTAATTCATTTTAAAAACAATAAAAAAGTTTCTATAAGTGGCTTGCCGGAAATTAAAGTTTTAGGACAAGGAGGCTTAATGGATATTGAATTGCATCCAAAATATAAGGACAATGGATGGATATACCTTTCTTACGCATCCTCCGATGATGGAAATGGCGCAAATACAACCATTATGCGATGTAAATTAGAAAACAATACCTTAACCAATAAGAAAGTACTCTATAAAGCACGACCAGATAGTAAACGTGGACAACATTTTGGGTCAAGATTAGCTTTTGACAATGATGGTTATTTATATTTTTCTATTGGAGATCGAGGAAATAGAGATGTGAACCCTCAAAACATTGAACGTGATGGTGGTAAAATTTATAGAATTCATGATGATGGTAAAATTCCTGCGGACAACCCTTTTGTAAAAGATCGAAATGCAAAAAAAGCAATTTATTCCTATGGTCATAGAAATCCACAAGGCATGGTTAAACATCCCAAAACTGGAAAGCTTTGGGCACACGAACATGGTCCAAGAGGAGGTGACGAAATAAACATCATTGACGCAGGCAAAAATTATGGTTGGCCAGTAATAAGTTATGGTATTAACTACAGCGGCACAAAATTTACCGATATTACTGAAAACCCAGGAATGGAACAGCCTATACATTATTGGACACCATCTATTGCTCCTAGCGGAATGGCATTTGTTACCAGTGATGTGTATCCAGAATTTAAAGACAACTTATTAGTTGGGTCGTTAAAGTTTCAATATTTAGACCTCGCCATTCTCGATG
>CALZKX010000208.1 GCA_945788155.1 uncultured Flavobacteriaceae bacterium | reverse complement strand
TGCGCTTCAAGACAATGGTAAGTTTGTAAAAATTACTGCATCTGGTATTGGTGAAAGCCACCCTCATAACGTTACTATAACTAAAGAAGCACCTAATTATTCGAGGTAAATTTGACCACGATGAGGTTTTAATGCGTCACGTACCATTTTCATTTCATGGTCACTTACCACCATAAAAGCTATGGAGTGCATTTCATTTAATACTTCAATTCCTGTAATATGTATGTCTAGCTTATTTAATTTTATATAATCTCTTAAATGCACTTCGTGGTGTGTTGCAATTTTATTGGCATCTGGACCTCTAAAATCCCAAATTAGCTTTAATTTTCTCATAAGTTTTATAGGGTGGATATCTTATTTCGTTTAACGTGTTTGTGTTATGGCTAGTTGCGTGGTTTAGCACTTAACTTTCCAACTTAAGCAAGAAAAAGCAATTACTTATAGCCAATGTTGTGTTCAGTTTTTTCATGGTGTTAGTAATGGTTCTGTTGTATCATTCTAGCCTGTCGACTTTTGATTCATACTATAAAATCGGGTAAAGTCCTCAACCTTTCTTTAACATCGGCCCTCTTTTACTCTTGATTTTCGCATTCGGAGAAAGCTCTTTAATTATGGTAAGAGCCGGTTCTATGACGTTTTTATCTTTAACAAAGAAGTAGTAGTTCTTGTTTTTAAATTGGAATCCGATGAAATCTTTCGAGATAAACCGGATTGATTTTCGGTAAATGAATTTTTTCAGATTGGTGTATTCTAATTTTAGTACGCCTTTTTTTTGCTGCGAAATGAGTGTTTCAACATCTTCAACAATTTTTTTGTATTCTTTATTTCCCTTTCGAGTTTGCCGAAAATCATCAATTTTACCACCAATTAAATCGCCTATCCCCAAAGCATTTATACCAATCATATCTGTTGCTAATCCTAAAGAATCTGAAAAAAAGTCTTTTCCGATACGCACAACATAGATTGCATCTTCTGCGAAAATTATCATTAATTTCTTTGGAAATAAACCGCGATACAATATGTATGCAGGGCTACTTTTCTTGATAATTAGTAATGGTTCCATAGTTATTTTAAATTAAAAAAGCTCCATCGCAACTACTTGCTACAGAAATAACAATAATTCTAAATCAAATAAGCTTTAATTCTCGATAAATTGCCTTTATTCCTAATTGACAGTGGTTTGGAATATCAATCTTACTTTCCTTAGTCTTCTTACTCCCATTTTCATTAATGAAGCACAACTTAAGGCGTGTATGAAATCGTTTTAATGTTTTATACACGACGTTAAACGAAGTTCGGCTTTTTTTCTTACAAAGTCAAATTAGTTAGCTAGCAATTTCCTCAAGTGCATCCACCAAATAATCAATATCTTTTTTGGTAATAAATATGGCAAACGAAATGCGTACACCATTTAATCCATAAGTGCTCATTGGTCTTGTATCTATACCATAATCGTTGCTTAGTTTATTTTTCACATCACGTACATCTTTACCAACGACTTCAAGCGTTTGTATAGCACATGATAAGCCATCATGTCCAGGTGTTTTTAATTTAAATTTCGGGTTGTTTTTTACTTTGTTTCTAAAGTAATGTTTCAACTCGTAAGAGCGTTTCGATATTTTTTCTTTACCAATACTATTTATAAAATCAACTGAGCTACCAAAGCCTAATAATTCTGGTAGATTTCTGGTATTATAATTCTCTAAACGTCTTATGCTTTTATCTGTATGTCCATTAGCAACAATTAATGGTTTTAAGTAATGCTGGCTCTCTTTTTTTGCATAAAACATGGCAATTCCTTTTGGTGCAAACAGCCATTTATGAGCACTAACCGTATAAAAATCGCAACCTAAATCTTTTAAATCGATATCAAGCATTCCTGCAGCCTGAGCGCCATCTACAGCCACTAGAATCCCTTTTTTATGTGCCATTTCCGAAACCTCTTTTACAGGAAGTATCATGCCATTGGTGTTAACACTATGGCACATAGAGATAACTTTAGTTCGAGGTGTTATTGCATCTTCATAAATTTTTACTATATCTTCAACTTTTTCAGGTAATATCGGAATTACAGGACGAACCAATTTTGCACCTCGTTCTTCTTGCCAAACTGTAAAAGGGATGACACTACTTTTGTGCTCATGGTCTATTAAAATTACTTCATCGCCTACTTTTAGGTTAAAGCTTCTAGCGATGAGGTTCATACCTTCAGTGGTATTGTGTGTTAAGGCAATTTCTTCTTTTGAAACTGAAAATAAATCAGCTACTTTTTGTCTTACTTCTTCCTTTTCATTATGCCAACCTCCCCACATATATTTTGATGGGAAAGCATCTAAAGTCGCTCTAAACTCATTGGTTGCCTTTTGTACAATTATTGGGCACGACCCTAAAGAGCCATTATTAAAATAGCGTAAATTGGGTGCAAATTTAAATTGCATTTTTACCTGTTCCCAATAAGCTTCGCCATCATCATTTATATCTAAAAGTGTTGTTGAATAATCGGTATCACTTGGTTTATAAGAGGATAACAAAACGGTTCCAGCAACGCCAGTAAATAGTTGCCTTACGAATTTTCTGCGATATGAGTTTTTCATAAAGTATGTTGTTTTGTGCTTATTTTCTTTGATTGTAATTCTTCAATTTGAGAGCGTGGTGTAACAGTAAAGCTCATAAATCCTTTGATGCAAAAACTTTGTTGAGGGAATATGTCATGCTTTAACTGCAAACGTTTTTACTCATTGGCAACCGAAGTTCCTTTTTCAACAAAATTTTTAAAATCTACCATGTATTGTTTGGATTGCTTTTTAAAAGCTCCAGGCATTAAAAACGCCATGGCTTTCATCATGAATCCAGAGGGTTGAAATTCGCATATTGAAACCCATTTTGTATGTCCATCTGGTGTTTCTTCAAAATAGTTCTCTTGAATATTATACATACCTTTTGTGCTGTAAGTACCATGAAATTCTTCAGGAAAATTGTTCTTAGTAATGGTTTCAGTTAATGATAATTCACGCTTGCCCATTTTATAATTTAACTGCATTTTTGCACCAACTTCACCAGGTGTTCCAGAAATATGCTCGCTAGATATAAGGCCTTTTTGCCAATGTTTCATATTGTCAACATTGTCCATTTTTTTAATGACTTCGTTTCGAGGTTTTTCAATGGTAACTTCTACAGAATATTTCATATTATTTTAGTTTTATTGCCTTTAAAGATAACCTGCATTTTTTATAAATAAAAATATAATAGTTAAGGTGTACTATTACTAGATGCTTATCGTTTAGTTAATACTTGTTTTATCTTTTAAATATATTATTTTTGCTTCAATTCAATAAAAGCCCATATCTTATGAAAACATACATTTTATACACGTGTGTTATTTTATTCTCGACATTTTTTAGTAACGCTCAATCAAAAAATGACGATATTATTTTTACAGTTGATGACAGTCCTGTACTAGTTTCAGAATTTATACGGGTTTATAATAAAAATTTAAACTTGGTTAAGGACGAATCTCAAAAAGATGTTGACCAATATTTATCACTTTTTGTAAATTATAAATTAAAACTAGCCGAAGCTAAAGCTTTGGGTTTTAATGAAAAGCCACAATACATACGTGAACTAGAAGGTTATAAAAAACAATTGGCAAAAAACTACCTGGTTGATAGTGAGGTGACCGATGCTTTAGTAAATGAAGCTTACCAAAGAATTTCCTATGATATAAACGCCAAGCATATTTTAGTTAGATTAAACCCATCAAGCAATGATACTTTAAAAGCTTATAATAAGCTTTTAAATTTAAGAGAACGATTTAAAAATAAAAATTTTGATACCT
>CALZKX010000207.1 GCA_945788155.1 uncultured Flavobacteriaceae bacterium | reverse complement strand
CAACTTTTGAAAATACGATAGAAGCTTTAGAATTTTCAGGTCAAGAATTGGAAAGAATTTCAAGTATTTTCTTCAACTTAAATTCAGCCGAAACTAATGATGAGATTCAAAAAATAGCACAAGAAGTTTCTCCTTTACTATCAGAATTTAGTAACGATATCACTTTAAATGAAGACTTGTTTAAACGCATAAAAACCGTTTACGGCACTGAACCAAAAAACCTAAACGAAGAACAAAAAACTATACTTGACAAACGCTATAAAAGTTTTTCCAGAAATGGAGCCAATCTTGCTGATGATAAAAAAGAGCAACTTCGCGCTATCGATAAAGAATTAAGCCAACTAAAATTAAAGTTTGGTGAAAATGTGCTGGCCGAAACCAATAAATTTGAAATGCTAATTACTAATGAAAGCGACTTGTCTGGACTACCTGAAGGTGCTAAAGAAGCAGCTAAACAACTAGCCGAAAGCAAAAACAAAAAAGGTTGGTTAACAACTTTAGATTATCCAAGTTATATTCCGTTTATGACGTATACCGATAATCGTGAATTACGTAAAAGATTGTCGTTAGCATTTGGAAGTAAAGCCTTTAAAAATGATGAACTGGATAATCAAGATATTGTTATTAAAATCACCAATCTTAGGTTTAAACGTGCACAACTATTAGGCTATAAAACACATGCTCATTTTGTGTTAGAAGAGCGTATGGCAAAGACACCTGAAAAGGTTGAAAGCTTTTTAAATGAATTATTGGAAAAAGCTAAACCAGCAGCAGAGCGAGAATTTGCAAACCTTGAAAATTTTGCAAAAGATTTAGATAATATTGATGAGTTGCAAAAATGGGATTCCGCTTACTATTCTGAAAAGTTAAAACAAAAGCTATTTGATTTAGATGATGAAAAACTAAAACCCTATTTTAAACTCGAAAATGTCATTAATGGTGCCTTTAAGGTAGCAAACAAACTCTTTGATTTAAATTTTGAAGAAATTGACAACATAGATATATATCATGACGATGTATTAACTTACAAAGTTACAGACAATAAAGATAATTTAGTGTCTGTTTTTTATGCCGACTTCTTTCCAAGAGCAGGAAAACGCAATGGAGCGTGGATGACTTCTTATAAGCCGCAATATGTTCAAAATGGTAAAGAAGAGCGACCACATGTATCTATTGTTTGCAATTTCACCAAGCCTACAAAAAGCAAACCTTCACTCCTCACCTTTAACGAAGTGACTACGTTGTTCCATGAGTTTGGTCATGCGCTTCATGGCATGTTAGCCAATACAACGTATCCTAGTTTATCAGGAACTTCGGTGTATTGGGATTTTGTAGAACTACCAAGTCAGGTGATGGAAAATTGGTGCTACGAAAAAGAAGCACTGGAATTATTTGCAAAGCATTATAAAACCAATGAAGTGATTCCAATGGATTTAGTAAACAAAATAAAAGAATCTTCAACGTTTCATGAAGGTATGCAAACCCTTCGTCAAATAAGTTTTGGTTTATTGGATATGAGTTGGCATGCTGGCGAGTCGCCAGAGACAATAAAAAATGTAAAAGCACAAGAACTAAAAGCATTTGGTGACACACTTTTATATCCTGATGTTACTGAGAACTGTATGAGTACCGCTTTTGCACATATTTTTCAAGGTGGGTATTCGTCTGGATATTACAGTTATAAATGGGCTGAAGTTCTAGATGCCGATGCTTTTGAACATTTTAAAGAAAAGGGTGTTTTCAATAAAACAGTTGCCAATAAGTTTAAAGAACATGTACTCTCACAAGGAGGTACTGAAGATCCAATGGTGTTGTATAAACGTTTTCGTGGTCAAGAACCAAAACCTGAGGCTTTGTTGAGGCGTGCTGGGTTGTTGAAATAAACGCATCATAAATCCAATCTATACAACACATCCTTAAACTTATCACAAAACCATTTTAAGTCCGCTTTTTATTCTATTTTTGAAAAGAGTAAAATTAACAACCATCTATGTCAGGTCACGAAATAAATCCAAATAAATGGATAGATTTGTATTCAGATTATCTTTTCAATTACACTATTACACGTGTAAAGGACAGAGAGACTGCTCAAGACTTGGTACAGGAAACCTTTTTTGCAGGCTTAAAATCAATGAAAAACTTTAAAGGTCAAGCCAGTGAACGTACATGGTTAATTTCTATTTTGAAAAGAAAAATAATTGACCATTACAGGAAAATAAACTCCAATAAAGGCAAAGCCGAAGTAAGGATGAACCTTAATTTTGATGGCGAAAATGAAGGTGATTGGCTTGAACAACGTGTGGCAGATCCTTATGACAAAACAGCCGAAAACAACCTAGAAAACACCGAACTTGGTTTGGCAATTCACAATTGCATTAGTAAATTGCCATCCAAACAAGCCCAGGTTTTTAAAATGAAAACATTGTTAGGCTACGATACTGAAACAATTTGTAATGAGTTAGGTATTACAGCGTCTAACCTTTGGGTACTAATACATAGGGCCAGGACATCTTTAGCTTCATGTATGGAAAAAAACTGGTTTTAATATATAATAATGAGTAAAGATTTTAAATTATTTGTTTCATGCGATAAAGCAACTCATACTTGTGACAAAACACAGTACAAAGAAGCTTCATTATGGGAAAAAATCAAACTCAATATACATCTTTTGTACTGTAAGGCTTGCAGGAAATATTCGGCAAACAATACTAAACTTACCAAACTAACGTACAAGCCTGAAGTTGATTGTTTAAAAAAATGCGAAAAAGAACAACTAGAAACTAATTTTCAAAAAAAATTAAAAAATCCCATTAATAATTAGCAGTGGTCAATATTGCCCACAATATTGGGATGCCTTCAACCCAAAATCCGCAATAATATTTTTTTTGCTTGACACTACTAAATACCAAAAACAACAAGAGCAATAAAGATACTATTCCTAAAATAATTGTTTTATTGACGTAAAATCCATCCTTAAAAAATTCAAGTAAAAACATAACCAAAACCATAAAGATACCTATGATTTTTGTTCTTGCAATACCAATGCTTTGTGGTATTGTAGATAACTTAATACTATCATATTTCATGTCTCCTATTTCAAAAGGCAACATCGCTATAATAACATATACATAGCGTTGTATAGATTCAATCAACATATCATTATCATACACATAGCCTTCATTTAACAAAGGAATAATAACGGTTACAGCCATCCAAACAAACGCTATTACATAAATTTTCAAGCCGCTTATAGCTCTTAGGTTCCCAGCTTCCAAAAATATTTTTTTAGGAAGAAAAGGAATGGCATATATAAATGTTATAACACCTAACACACCAAAATAAATAATGGTTTCTCCTTTAAGTTTTAATGTAAAATATACCAAACCTATAAAACATAAAAACGAAAATATTTGAATATACTTCAACCAACTTGCTAAACTCCTATGGTGGAATTTTGCCAATCCAAAATACTTTACAAAATTATAACCAGTTACCGAAGCAAAAAATGTGAAGTACAAAAAATCTAAATCGACTCCAACATTAAAATTCAACAGCGTTACCCAGACCAATCCACATACAGCAAGAGCCACATGAATGCTACTGTTAATATAAAAATCGAAAAGACGTTTTAGCAAAAGCATAATACAAATTTAGGCAAACTGTTAATAATGCCTTAAAATGGTTAAAAACTTTCATTATTAGCATAACAAAACTGCTTTTTATTCATTAATTTTGCGCTTCAAAACTCAACCTTTTAGTATGAATACAGATTCGTTTGCACTGCGCCACATAGGCCCTAAAACCAGTGACCATGAAGCTATGCTCAATACCATAGGAGCATCATCCATGGACCAACTTATTTTTGAAACAGTTCCAGACAATATAAAATTACAAAACCCACTCAATTTGGATACTGCCATGAGTGAGCAAGAGTACTTGCAACACATACATGATCTGGCCTCAAAAAACAAAGTATTCAAATCGTACATTGGTCTTGGATACCATCCATCTAATTTACCAGCAGTAATACAACGTAATATTCTTGAAAATCCAGGTTGGTATACAGCATACACACCTTACCAGGCCGAAATCGCCCAAGGCCGTTTAGAAGCGCTTCTAAATTTTCAAACCATGATTGTGGATTTAACTGGAATGGAGGTTGCCAATGCATCGCTTCTTGATGAAAGTACTGCCGCAGCTGAAGCTATGGCTTTACTGTTTGCGGTAAGGGAACGTCAACAAAAGAAAGACCATATTGTAAAACTTTTTGTAGATGAAGACATCTTGCCTCAAACATTATCCCTCTTACAAACACGCTCAAATCCATTAGGAATTGAATTGGTTGTAGGAAATGTAAACGAGTTTGATTATTCTTCAGAATATTTTGCTGCTATTGTACAGTATCCAGGAAAACATGGACAAATACATGACATCAAATCGTTTATAGCTAAAGCAAACAATTCAAATATTAAAGTAGCAGTCGCTGCTGATATTTTAAGTTTGGTAAAATTGGAAGCTCCAGGAAAATTTGGAGCAGATGTGGTTGTTGGAACCACGCAACGTTTTGGAATTCCAATGGGTTATGGAGGTCCACACGCTGCTTATTTTGCAACTAAAGAAGATTACAAACGTAGTATTCCAGGACGTATTATTGGTGTTACTAAAGACACAAATGGAAATCGTGCTTTACGAATGGCATTACAAACTCGTGAGCAACATATTAAACGTGATAAAGCAACATCTAATATTTGTACTGCTCAAGTGTTATTGGCAGTTATGGCTGGAATGTATGCAGTGTATCATGGTCCAAGAGGATTGCAATACATAGCAGATAAAGTTCATAATGCAACGTGCAGTTTAGATAGTGCATTACAGGGTTTAGGTTTTGTTCAAGAAAACTCAGCGTATTTTGATACTTTAAAAATTAAAGCCAATGCTGATAAAGTAAAGGTTGTTGCCGAATCTAAAGGCGTCAATTTCTATTATACCAATGCAGATACTGTAACTATCTCGTTGAACGAAACGACCATTTTATCTGATGTAAATACCATCATTTCCATTTTTGCTGAAGTAGCTGGTAAAACAGGAAATAAATTAACTTCTATTACAAAAGCAGATAACATTTTAAATGCAGTAAAAAGAACGTCTGAGTTTTTAGAGAATGAAGTATTTAACACGTATCATTCAGAAACCGAATTAATGCGTTATATAAAATTGTTAGAACGTAAAGATTTATCATTAAATCACTCGATGATTTCGTTAGGCTCTTGTACAATGAAGTTAAATGCAGCTGCCGAAATGTTGCCTTTAAGTTGGTCCAATTGGGGAAGCATTCATCCTTTTGCGCCATTAAATCAAGTAGAAGGTTATTTGACAGTTCTTAAAAAATTAGAAGATCAATTAACTGAAATTACTGGATTTGCCGCGACATCGTTGCAACCAAATTCAGGAGCACAAGGTGAATATGCAGGACTTATGGTGATAAAGGCTTACCACGAATCTCGTGGTGACCATCATAGAAATATCTGTTTAATCCCATCGTCTGCTCATGGTACAAACCCTGCAAGCGCAGTTATGGCTGGAATGAAAGTGATTGTAACAAAATCTACCGAAGAAGGAAATATTGATGTACATGATTTACGAGAAAAAGCTAAACTTCATAAAGACAATCTATCTGCATTAATGGTAACATACCCATCAACACATGGTGTATATGAATCTGCTATTAAAGAGATTACTCAAATAGTTCACGATAATGGTGGTCAAGTCTATATGGATGGTGCCAATATGAATGCACAAGTAGGATTAACGAATCCTGGAAACATTGGAGCAGACGTTTGCCATTTGAACTTACACAAAACCTTTGCAATTCCTCATGGTGGAGGTGGTCCAGGAGTTGGGCCAATTTGTGTTGCTGAGCAGTTGGTCCCATTTTTGCCAGGAAATCCAGTGATAAAAGTTGGAGGAGAAAATGCTATTACCGCAATTTCTGCTGCTCCTTATGGATCTGCTTTAGCTTGCTTGATATCTTATGGTTATATATGCATGTTAGGTGCTGAAGGGTTGACCCAATCCACCAAAATCGCCATTTTAAACGCCAACTATTTAAAAGTGCGTTTAGAAGGTCATTTTGACACGCTGTATTCTGGTGAACAAGGACGCGCCGCACACGAAATGATTGTGGATTGCAGGGCTTTTAAAGCACATGGCATTGAAGTTAGTGACATTGCCAAACGATTAATGGATTATGGTTTCCATGCACCAACAGTATCGTTTCCAGTGGCTGGAACTTTAATGATTGAACCAACAGAAAGTGAAAGCAAAGAAGAGTTAGACCGTTTTTGTGATGCCATGATTTCTATTAGAAAAGAAATTGAAGTTGCCGATAAAGGCAACCCAAATAATGTGCTAAAAAACGCACCTCACACTATGGAAATGCTCACTGCTGATACTTGGGATTTACCATATAGTAGAACAGAAGCAGCATTCCCTCTAGATTATGTAAAAAACAATAAATTTTGGCCAAGTGTAAGACGTGTGGACGATGCTTATGGCGATAGGAATTTAATATGTACTTGCGCTCCAATTGAAGAATTTATGGAAGCTTAAAATGTGTTGAACATCGTAAAATAAATTAAAACCCTTTTTGCCTTTAATATTTTGCTATTATATTCGTTACATTAGCAAAGTTAAAGGCAAGTTTTTAATATGAATATAAAAATTACAGGTACAGGAAGTTTTATTCCAAGCCGAATAGAAACGAACGAAAATTTTTATCAACACGAATTTTTAAATGCTGATGGTTCTCCAATAAACAACACAAACCAAGTTATTGTTGAAAAGTTTAAATCCATTACAGGAATTGGTGAAAGGCGCTATATTAAAGAAGAGTTAAACAACTCTGATATCGCAACCTACGCTGCTGAAAAAGCCATTGCAGATGCCGAAATTAACCCTGAAGAATTAGACTATATTATTATTGCTCATAATTATGGCGATATAAAACACGATTCCGAACAAAGCGACACGGTTCCTAGCATTGCCTCTCGGGTAAAGCATCTTCTTGGAATTAAAAACCCAAAATGTGTTGGCTATGATATTCTTTTTGGATGTCCAGGGTGGATAGAAGGTGTCATTCAAGCCAATGCTTTTATTAAGTCAGGAATTGCAAAAAAATGCTTGGTTATTGGCTCTGAAACCTTATCTCGAGTAATTGACAAGCATGATAGGGACTCTATGATATATTCTGATGGTGCAGCAGCTGTAGTTGTTGAATCAACCAATGAAGAAGGTGGAATAATTGCCCATGATACTGCCACTTTTGCACTTGATGAAGCCCATTTTATCTATTTTGGCGAAACCAATAATCCAGAAGTCACAGATAAACGCCGCTATATTAAAATGTATGGCAGAAAAATATATGAATTCGCTTTGACCAACGTACCTCTTGCAATTAAATCATGCCTTGATAAAACTGGGATACCAATTGGTGAGGTAAAAAAAATATTGATTCACCAAGCCAATGAAAAAATGGACGAGGCCATTGTAAAACGCTTTTATAAACTGCACAATATGGAAATGCCTGATGGAATCATGCCCATGACCATTGATAAACTTGGCAACTCTAGTGTAGCAACAGTTCCAACACTTTATGATATGATTTTAAAAGGCAAGTTAAAAGATCAACAAATCAATAAAGGAGATATTATCATATTTGCCAGTGTTGGTGCCGGAATGAATATTAATGCCATAGTTTACAAGGTATAAAATGTACGAAGGTAAATTTCCGCATAAAAGATACAGACATACTTTAGATTTTTTAAAAGACCACGTTCCTATTACTTCAACAGTATTGGATCTTGGTGTGGAAAACCCATTCACAAAAATAATGGAAGACCATGGTTATAAAGTTGAAAATACTAAAGGTGAGGATTTAGACACTAACACTTCGAGCATAGAAAACTCATCTACAGAAGTTGTAACAGCTTTTGAAATTTTTGAGCATTTACTATCGCCTTTTACAGTCTTAAAAAGTATTAAAGCAAATAAACTAGTTGCTAGCGTCCCTTTAAAACTTTGGTTTGCTTCAGCTTACAGAAGCAAAACCGATAAGTGGGATAGGCATTACCACGAATTTGAAGATTGGCAATTCGATTGGTTGCTGGAAAAAGCCGGTTGGGAAATAAAAGACCGCAAAAAATGGACCAACCCAACAAAAAAAATTGGAATTAGACCAATTTTAAGATGGTTTACACCTCGTTACTACATAGTTTATGCTGAAAGAAAATGATGGATTTCTACATCGTCATACCAGCACATAACGAGCAAGACACTATTGGTCTTACTTTAGAATCTCTAGTTAATCAAACATTACCTCCTAAACGACTAATTGTAGTAAACGACAATTCATCAGATAATACGCATCAAATAATTTCAAAGTTTACCGGAAAGT
>CALZKX010000206.1 GCA_945788155.1 uncultured Flavobacteriaceae bacterium | reverse complement strand
GGTGCTCTACGAGACCACATTACTTTGCCGTCTTTAAACATTTTAACTTGTCTATTGTTGGCGTTGTTAACAATTGTATCTACAATTGCGTTGTCCTTATAGTTATAAAAACTAACTAATTCCCAAACACCATCCAGAGATTGTTTTTTAACCTCTTCGACACTATCTTCATTAGTAATCGGTTTATTATTACCCTCTTTTTGTTTACAGGAAAACATGGCAAGGAATAAAATTACTGGTAAGATTGTTTTTCTCATAATTTCAGTATTTGTTATGAGTAGGCTTATAAATCCAAGGTGTAAAATTGAAGACTGCCAGTAATGGCTCATCTACAATTTACGATTTTTTAATGAATTTATTAGCATTTGAGCTAACTTAATTGCCAGTAAGTCTTAATTATGGTTAAAATCAAGCTGATAAAAAAAAACCCTTTTTTACAAAATATGTAAAAAGGGAGTCATTATTTGTTTTTAACTAGGTATTATTTTTGTATGAACTCAGGTTTAAACGCTCTGTAATACTCGGTAAAAGCTTTTTGAGATTTAATATTTTTATGTTCGTCGTTTTTAAACATTTTTAAATACAATTCCAGTTCTTGGGGCTTTTTAACACCTCTTAAAGGCACTAAGGTATTCAAATCTTCATCTAAAAAAAGGGTAGTTGGAAATGCTTGGATTTGAAAATATCTAGATAGCTGATGCGCGCTGTTTCTTTTTTTTGCTCTAGAAGGATCGTAATTGGGGTTTGAATAAACTTCGCCTTTAAAAACGACCTCATCATTACCTTCGGCATTAAATTTTACAGCATAGTAATGTTTATTTACATAATCGGCTACATCTTTGTTTTGAAAGGTAATTCGATCCATTAATTTACAAGGTCCACACCAAACGGTGTACATGTCTATCATGATTTTTTTAGGTGTTTTCTTTTGAAGTTCTACCGCTTCTTCAAGCGATATCCAATTAATGTCTTGTGCCGCTACTAAGTTTAAGGCAAAGACCAGTACGAAGGCTAATACTATCTTTTTCATAATTCGATTTGTTGCAAAATATGTGCCTAACTTACAAAAAATGCTCCTAAAAAGGAGCATTTTACGTTTATTTTAACTGTTTTTTCGATTACCTAGCACCTTTATTTTATTGACTAAAGGAATTAACAAGGCTTAATGTTATTTTTTTATGGTTTATCTGCTAGTTCGAATCCTTCGGCTTCGTCGTAATGCATTTCTCTCTCATCATCTTCAACTCCATGTGTTAAAACCTCCAATCTCTTTCTGAACAACATAACTATTAATCCAAAAGCAACGCAGAAAATAGCGATTCCAGTAAATATAGTTAACTCACCTAAGCTTTCTGAAGCTTCACCTAATAAACCTGCCAATTTGTTTCCTAATCCTGTCATCGCAAAATATACACCCATCATTAATGAAGCATATTTTATTGGTGCAAGCTTCGTAATATAAGATAACGCAACTGGTGAAATACAAAGCTCACCTACGGTATGAAATAAATATGCCAATACTAACCAATACATTGCTGAAGACCCTGTACTTTCAAACTCCATAGAAGCAGCAGTCATAAAAAAGAATCCTGTTCCCATAATTATCAACCCAACAATCATTTTAAACAATGATGTAGATAGTTTTCCTTTAAGCTTTCTATTGGCCCAATAAAGTGCTACCGAAGTGCCTAAGAAAATAATAAACATTGCATTTAACGATTGGAACCATGAAGCTGGTATCTCCCATCCCATAAGTACTCTATTGGTGTTTTCTTTGGCATAAATATTCATTAGTCCACCTGCTTGTTCAAATGCTCCCCAGAAAACAATAACCAATAAGAACGAAATTAACAAAACAACAATTCTATCTTTTTCAATTTTTGTTAATGGTTTTTTCATTGCTTCTTTCTCAGATTCATTTTTGGATTCTCCCAAGAAGTTTCCAACATGCTTTAAATGTTTTTGTCCTGCCAAATATTGAATTAATCCTGCTGCCATACCAATTCCTGCCAATCCAAATCCGTAATGCCAACCATATACCTCACCTACATATCCCACAATTAAACTAGATAAAAAGGCTCCTACATTTATACCAATATAAAAAATAGTAAAACCTTTATCTCTTCTAATATCTCCTTGTTTATATAACCCTCCAACCATTGTTGAAATATTGGGTTTTAACATTCCTACTCCAGCTATAATCAATCCTAAACCAGTATAAAATGCCCACATTTGCTCAACTGCTAATATACTGTGTCCAGCTACTAAAAGAATTCCTCCATATAAAACAGATTTTTTCTGTCCCAAGAATTTATCGGCAATCCAACCTCCCGGAATCGAAGCTACATATACCAACATGGTATACCATCCATATAAGGCTAAAGCTTCTCCATTAGACCATCCCAATCCTGCATTGGATTCAGAGGTTTGGGCTACAAGATATAGCACTAAAATTGCACGCATCCCATAATAAGAAAAGCGTTCCCACATTTCTGTAAAAAACAGAACATATAAGCCTACTGGATGTCCAAATAATTCTTTTTGTTTTATTGTAGCCGAATTTGCCATAATTTAATAATTAGTATAGTTAGTTTAAAATTATGCCAAGTTTAATAAAAAATAAACAAATACACGAACTATTACTAGTTAAATGAATGAATGCCTCGTTAAATCAACTTTATTTTGGCTAAGAATAGTATCTTTGCAGCTATAAATTTGATTGCATGAGTAAGTCTATTTCTGGTTTTTCTAAACTGTCAAAATCTAAAAAAATCGATTGGATTGTCAGCACCTATTTTTCAAATAGAAAAGAGGCCAAAACCGTTTTAAAACAGTATTGGAATACGAATGAGAAACTCCAACAGCTTCACGATGAATTTATTGAGAACACAATTACAAACTTTTACTTGCCTTTAGGTGTCGCTCCTAATTTTCTTATCAATAAACATTTGTTTACCATTCCAATGGCTATCGAAGAAAGCTCGGTTGTTGCAGCAGCAAGTAAAGCTGCTAAATTTTGGTTGGATCGTGGTGGTTTTAAAGCTGAGGTTATTTCAACCAAAAAAATTGGTCAAGTCCACTTTATGTATAGTGGAGGTTTTGATACTTTAAAAGCCTATTTCAACCATATAAAACCGCAACTATTTGTCAATGCCAAACCCATTACCAAGAACATGGAAAACCGTGGTGGTGGTATTTTGGATATTGAGTTAATTGATAAAAACCATGACATACCTAATTACTATCAATTACACGCAACCTTTGAAACCTTGGATGCCATGGGTGCCAATTTTATTAATTCTTGCTTAGAAAGTTTTGCAAACACTTTTAAAACTGAAGTAGAAAATTATGATGATTTAGAAAATACAAACATAGATATAGTAATGAGCATTCTTTCTAATTATGTGCCAGAGTGTTTGGTTAGAGCTGAAGTAAGTTGCAAAGTAGAGGATTTAAACGAAGATGCTAATATATCGCCTCAAGATTTTGTCAACAAATTTATTCAAGCAGTACGAATTGCAGAAGTGGAACCATATAGAGCAGTAACCCATAATAAAGGTGTCATGAATGGTATAGATGCTGTTGTATTGGCTACTGGAAACGATTTTAGGGCTGTTGAAGCGGGAGTACATGCTTTTGCATCTAGAAATGGCTCTTACTCTAGTTTAACCCATGCTAGTGTAGAAGACGGGATTTTTAAATTTTGGATAGAAATTCCTTTGGCTCTTGGAACTGTTGGTGGCTTAACAGGGTTACACCCTTTAGTAAAGTTATCTCTAGAAATGCTTAATAAACCAAGTGCAAAAGAGCTTATGATGATTGTTGCAGTTGCTGGTTTGGCACAAAATTTTGCTGCACTGCGCTCGTTAACAACAACAGGAATACAACAAGGACACATGAAAATGCATTTAATGAATATATTAAATCAATATCATGCCAGCGACAATGAAAAAATTGTGCTAATTGAACATTTTAAAACAAATGTAGTAACCCATAATGCAGTTGTTGAAGCCATTGAAAACTTAAGGCGTTAATGAATAATTACTATAGCAACGGAAAGTTATTAATAACAGGTGAATATACCGTTTTGGATGGTGCAATGGCCTTGGCAGTTCCAACAAAATTTGGACAATCCTTGAATGTTACTCAAATCCCTGAAAACAACATTATTTGGAAAAGTATTGATAACGAGAACCTAACTTGGTTTGAAGATGTTTTTCCAATTGAAGAAATTGCTTCTGGCTTTACAAACCCTCGCAATGACGTTTCAAAAACACTTGTAAACATATTGGCTGCTGCCAAAACATTAAACCCTAATTTTTTATTAGGAAGCATTGAAACCAAAACTGGGTTTAGCATTACTACCAAACTGGGTTTTCCAACAAATTGGGGACTTGGCAGTTCTTCAACCCTTATAAACAATAT
>CALZKX010000205.1 GCA_945788155.1 uncultured Flavobacteriaceae bacterium | reverse complement strand
TCATAGTAGTGTTTTATTTTAATTAGTGATTCAAAAATCTAAAAAATAAATATAGCAACCAACTAATTAACACATTTCTTTTTATGCTTGTTTCATTTTATTGGCAAAAGCTGTTAAAAAGACAAATTAGTTTTTCTCGTTTATGGTTTCCGATAATTGTTTTAAATAGAGCTCTTTGTAGTAGCCATTAACGTTTATAAGGTTTTCATGAGATCCTTGTTGAATTATTTTACCTTCATCCAATACTATAATATGATTGGCATTTTTAGCAGAAGAAATTCTATGACTAACAATAATAGTTGTTTTGCCTTTTGACACTCTATTTAGATTGTTTAAAATTTGCTCTTCAGTTTCAGTGTCTACTGCCGAGAGGCAATCATCAAGTAATAGTATTTTTGGATCTTTTATGATCGCTCTAGCTATGGAAATGCGTTGTTTTTGACCTCCAGAAAGAGTAATACCACGTTCTCCTAAAACTGTTTCATAACTTTTGTTAAAGGCCTTGATGTCTTTGTGTACAACGGCATTTTTCGCAGCATTTATAACATCTTCATCTGTTGCATTGGCAGAACCAAATTTTATGTTGTCTTTTATTGAATCTGAAAAAAGAAATGCATCTTGAGGTACAAATCCTATGCTGTTTCTTAAGCTGGTTAAGTTAACATTTTCAATGGGTAATCCATCAATCTCAATAGAGCCTTCGTTCACATCATAAAGCCTGCCAATTAAATCTAGAATGGTCGATTTACCTGATCCTGTTTTACCAATAATTGCAAGTGTTTCACCACTATTTACTTTAAAACTAAGTCCTTTTAATGCTTCAATGTTAGTGTCATTATAAATAAAGCGTACGTCTTTAAACGCTATAGTACCGTTTATTTTTGTAGGTGAATTAGCTGTGTTCTTAATCTCTGGTTCTTCTTTTAAAAACTCATTTATCCTTTTTTGAGAAGCTTCAGCTTGCTGTACAATTGAGGTTACCCAACCTAAGGTGGCAACAGGCCAGGTAAGCATATTTACATAAATAATAAATTCGGCAATAACACCTATACTCTCAATTTCACCATTAATATATTGAAGGCCTCCAATATAAATAACCAGAATGTTACTCACACCAATTAGTAAAATCATTAATGGGAAAAACAAGGCCTGTACCTTAGTTAGGTCAATTTGTTTTTGTCTATTTTCACTAGATAAGATTTCAAAATCATGATTTGTAATTGGCTCAATGCCATAAGCTTTAATAACCGAAATCCCACTAAAAGATTCTTGTGTAAATGTTGATAATTTTGAAAGGTATTCTTGTACAATAGTACTTCGCTTATGTATTTCTTTACTTAAAAAATAAATAATTATCGACAGTATAGGAAGTGGTATTATCGTGTACATCGTTAGTTTTGGAGACTGGTTGTACATATAAAAAAAAGCAACAACAAAAAGCGTAATCATATTTAATGAATACATAATTGCTGGTCCAGCATACATTCGTACTCTACTAACATCTTCAGTAATGCGATTCATTAAATCTCCAGTACGATTACTTTTGTAAAAATTTAGAGATAAACGTTGATATTGTTGGTAGATTTCATTTTTTAAGTCAAACTCAATATACCTAGAAACATTAATAATGGTTTGACGCATTAAAAAAGTTAAGGCTCCAGCAGCTAATGCAGCAGCGATTAAATAAAGAATTGTTAGCATTAATTCTTTCCTAAACACTTCCTCTGTAATAGATCCATTTAACTTGTTTGAAATAACATCAATAGCACTTCCAATTAAACGAGGTGTAAAAAGTTTAAAAATAATAGCACTAATAGTAATTATTACCCCAAATAAAAGCTTGTATTTATACTTTAAAAAATATTTATTAAGGTGTTGTAATTCTTTCATTTAAAATTTTCTTCTTCAAAATCATTAATTAGTGATTTCTTGTTTTTAAGCGGGTTTTTTTGCTTAAAATGTAATATTAGATTATTTTTGCATGCTGTTATTATTGATTTTGTAATAATAACGATAAAAATAAAAAATAATATTAATGATTTCAGACGTCATAAACCCCAAAGACATCAAAAAAGTTGACCCAGTGTTTGGACAACTTTCTTTTGATAACCACGAACAAGTCGTTTTTTGCAATGACAAAGATACAGGTTTAAAAGCAATAATAGGAATACATAGTACGGTTTTAGGACCAGCACTTGGAGGTACTAGAATGTGGCAATACAATAATGAGTGGGAAGCCTTAAACGATGTATTAAGGCTTTCGAGAGGAATGACCTTTAAAGCGGCTATTACTGGATTAAACCTTGGAGGAGGGAAAGCAGTAATAATTGGTGATGCCAAAACACAAAAAACTCCCGAACTAATGAAAAAATTTGGAGAGTATGTTCATTCTCTAAGCGGAAAGTATATTACAGCAGAAGATGTTGGGATGGAAACCTCTGATATGGATTTGGTAAGAGAAGTGACGCCTTATGTTACAGGAATATCCGAAAGTAAAGGTGGTGCTGGAAATCCTTCACCCATAACAGCTTTTGGTGTTTTTATGGGAATGAAAGCTGCCGCCAAATTTAAATTTGGAACAGATATCCTAGAAGACAAAACAGTATTTGTACAAGGAATTGGGCATGTTGGTGAATCTTTAGTGGAGCATCTGGTTAATGAAGGTGCTAGAGTTGTTATTGCCGATATAAACGAAGAGCGTTTACAAGAAGTTAGCTCCAAATACGGAGCTACCATTTATACTGGTAACGATATTTATAGTGAGCCTATGGATATTTATGCACCTTGTGCATTAGGAGCCACTGTAAATGACGATACTATTTATAAATTAAAAGCTCAAGTAATTGCAGGAGCAGCAAACAACCAGTTAGCTATTGAGGATAAACATGGTGCCATACTTCAAAAAAGAGGCATTGTGTATGCACCAGATTTTTTAATAAATGCAGGAGGTATTATTAATGTGTATGCCGAATTGGAAAATTATGGTAAACAAGAAATTCTTAGAAAAACCGAGAATATCTATAATACAACATTTCAAATATTAGAAAAGGCGCAAGATAATAATGTAACTACTAATCAAGCTGCATTGGATATAGCAAGAGAAAGAATAGCTACAAGAAAAAAAGAAGCTTTAAAATAAATTCTTTTTAAAATAATACTATTTTTGCGAGCCTAAAGATAATTATCTTTTGCATCCTTAATTTTAAATAAAATAATTCTTTAGAATTATAAAAAGTTCTTTAATATGCTTAATAGAAGACATGTTCGTATAAAAGTAATGCAAGTGATATATGCATTTCGAGGTACTGAAAGTGATGATTTAAAAATAAACCAAAAATTTTTACTTGAAAGCATGGAGAATATGTACAACTTGTATCTCTTAATTCTTTCCTTATTAATTGAGATACAAGCTAAAGCAGAAGACCACTTGATAAAATCACAAAAAAAGCATTTGGCAACAATTGAAGAAAGAAATCCTAGTAGAAAGTTTATTAATAATGAATTGCTTTTTCTTTTAAAGGAAAACACCTTATTAAATGAAGCACTGCAAGCTAGAAAAGTTAACAATTGGAAGCTGGACAACGAGTATGTTGATGTAATATTTAAAATTCTTTTGGAAAGCGATTTGTATAAAGAGTATATGGCAACAAAAACATCGACCTTTAAAGAAGACAAATTTTTTATAATAGATGTTTTTAAAGAAATTATAGCACCAAACGAAAAACTTTATAATTATTTAGAAGATAAGAATATTACTTGGTTAGATGATTTACCAGTAATTAACACCACTATTGTTAAACTACTTAGAAAAGCAAACCCTCAAATATCACAAAACCATTTTCTTCCAAAACTTGTTAGAGATGCTGAGGATAAAGAGTTTGCAAACGATTTATTAAACAAAACAATTTTAAACTTAACGTATTTAAGCAAAGAGATTGAAGGAAAAACAGCTAATTGGGATAAAGACAGAATTGCAAATATCGATTTTGTGCTGTTACAAATGGCTATTTGCGAGTTTCAAAAATTCCCATCTATTCCAGTTAAAGTAACAATTAATGAATATTTAGAGATTGCAAAGGAATATTCCACCCCAAAAAGCAGCGTGTTTATTAATGGAATATTAGACAAATTAGTGAAGGAATATAATGATAAAGGAACGTTAAATAAAGTAGGCAGAGGGTTGATTTAATTAAAATTTATTACATTTATGCCCGAAATAACCTATAAAACAAATAAATAACCCAAAAGTTTATCTTGAATAGACAATTAAAAATGAAAATTATGAAAAAAATAATTTTAAGTTTAAGTGCCTTATGTTTGGTTGCATTTACATCTTGTAAAGAAGATGCAACAAGTAAAATTAAAGCAGAAAATGTTACACAAGCAGCTGAAAGAGATGCTGTTGCTGGAGATTTTCCTGTTATTACTTTTGACAAAAAAGAGCACGATTTTGGAGAAATCGAAAATGGAACTCCAGTAGAAACTGTATTTAATTATACAAATACAGGAAACGCACCATTGGTAATTACCGATATTAAGAGTACATGTGGTTGTACTGTTCCTCAAGATTGGAGCAAAGAGCCATTGGCACCAGGATCTTCAGCAAAATTTACTGTTAATTTTAACGGAAAAGGATCTCCAGGAAGTAGTACATCAAAAACAGTTACTGTAACTGCAAATACTGAAGCTGGTACAGAAACTGTAAAAATCAAAGCCTTTATTAAAGGTACTCCTGCAAATGGAATTCCTGCTGTAGCTAACACTCAAGTTAAGTCTAGTACACAACCAGGTCACGAAGGTCATAACCACGATTAATTCATTTAAATGGAAGGATTAGGGCAATTTGCACCTTTTATACTCATGTTTGTTGTTGTGTATTTCTTTATGATTGCACCACAAATGAAACGTTCTAAGCAAGAGAAAAAATTTGCTGCAGACCTAAAAAGAGGAGATAAGGTTATTACCAAAAGCGGTATGCATGGTAAAGTTATAGAACTTAACGATAAAGATGGTTCTTGTATTATCGAAACCTCTGCAGGGAAAATAAAATTTGAGCGATCGGCTATTTCTATGGAAATGAGCAGGAAGCTCAATACACCAGCAAAATAATATTTAAAAAAGCAGCTTGATGAGCTGCTTTTTTAATCTACTTTTTTCCCATTCTGATTGTCATTCTTAACCTTGCTAAGAATGTTAGTAACATAAATGTTAATTGCATTATATGAGATTCTTCATTTCATTAAGAATGACATTATTTTTTATTTAACAGTTTTTATACTTATCGTGTAAACCGACACCTTGTATAATCATAGGTTTGATTTTTTCCAAACGACTATGTTTGGTTGTTTCTCTTTTTGCAGATGCGATATGGTCGCAATACTCTCGTTGTTTAGAAGGTGATAATACATTAAAGCTTTTATGTAATGCAGCATTTTTATTTAACACAGCTTTTAGTTCTTGAGGGATAACCGTTTCTTTTTTGCTTCTATCAGGTTTTATTTCTTTACCAGCTTTTTGATTGTCTATAGCTTCTTTTACATAAGCCAACACCGCATTTTTATTAATATCTTTAATAGATTCAAACCTCATTTGTCGTAAGGCTTTAGTTTTTCCTTCTTGAGCATTAACCAGTAATTTGTGCTCGTCTTTTAAAAATACACCATTAAAAAACCATATACCGAAGTGGTTTTTAAAGGCACCAAGGCCTACTACATTTTTACCGTTTAAATCGTAAACAGGAGCACTCCATTTGATGCTTTCATTAAGTTGGGTAGAGTTAATGATATTTCGAAGTATGGTTAATGCATCACTATATTTATCATGCGTTTCTATATATTCTTCAACTGAAGTTACTTTTTTCATGGATTTGATTTTTTTTTATTTTCATATAACGAGTTTGTGCATGGTTAGTTTGGTTGTGTACTAATATAGTAAAAACGGACGAGCCATAGGAAAATTCGTAGGATTTTCCGAATACAGACAGAACTAGCAATTAACTATACTTGTTAGGTACAGTTTTTACTTTTACCAATATTCAAAGATTCGGAATATTTTTCCTTCTTTAAATTCAAAAAGCGTCATTCGAGGCTCTCCTTCAGTAGTTTCATTATCTGTTTTTTCAATATAAATTCTTTGGACTACTACTGCATTCAGTCCAGTAATTTTATTAAGTATTTTTATATCAGTGATTGTTCCGTCATACATTCCGTTTTTTTGATTACGCAGATAACCTTTGTATAGATCTTTACGAATATATGTTCCGCCATATTTTGGATGAACATAGGTAAAATCGTTAGTAAAAAGATTAAAAATATTATCAATATCCGTAACTTTTGAATCAGTTTGAAAAACTTTAATATTCAGTTCGTAGTATTCTTTAATTATTGAATTAAGAGTGTCACTATGAGTTTTATTTATTTCCTGTGCATTAATTCCACTCGTTATGAATAGAAATAATAAAAATGAAATCAAAGATGTTAATAGTTTTGTCATTTGGGATTTTATTTAAAGTTTATATTTCCAAAAGTAAAAGGAAATTCAAAAAAAATGTTAATTGCGAGTTAATTGCACCTAACGGTAAGTATATGAAAAATAGCCGATTTATATACACT
This sequence comes from uncultured Flavobacteriaceae bacterium, assembly GCA_945788155.1. GTDB lineage: Bacteria > Bacteroidota > Bacteroidia > Flavobacteriales > Flavobacteriaceae > Pontimicrobium. The sequence continues at coordinate 8,344 of CALZKX010000205.1, read as the reverse complement.
AACATTGAGTTTAAAAACAAAGATAGCAGAAAAGACCGAAACTTTAAATTTAGCTCTTAACTGTTATTTTTTTATCTACATTGTTAGTTACTGGCTTTATCCTGTTAATCTCTAACAGGATATTTCAGGGTCTATTTCTTTTTTTTTCGATTATTTAGGGTCTCAATTACTTTTAATGCAACATCCTTAGATGATAAATAATTTTGTCCTGTAATTAAATTCCCTTGAACTTCAACATGAGAAACGTTTCTCGGTGAAAATTTAAAAATACCGCCTCTTTCTTCTATCGTCTTTTGAATTAAAAAAGGGAAATGCTTGAAGTACTCTGCTTCTTTCTTTTCAAAAGAATCTGGGTAGCCATTAACTGTTTTGTCCTTATAAAGATAGTTTCCATCTTTAGTTTTTAGATTTACAATTCCTGCTGTTCCATGACATACAGAAGAGATTATTCCATTGTGTTCTTCGAAAATGGTCATTGATATTTTTTGAATATCTTTATTTTCAGGTACTCCAAACATAGCACCTCCTCCTCCTACGTAGTGTACCGCTTTATAATTTTTAGCGATTATTTCTTTTGGCTTTTTTGTGTGCTTTAAAGCATACATTAGGTCTTGATTATATAGATACTGTTTTGGCAGCGAATCAGATGTATTGATATAGGATAGAGGAACACTTCCTCCTTTTGGGCTAACAAAGTCTATTGTAAAACCTGCTTTTTTAAAGGTGTCATAAGCATTTACTATTTCTGAAAAACTATTCCCAGTTGGAAGATCAGATTCACCATAGAATGATGCGTTTGATAAGATAAATAGAATTTTATCTCCATTAATTTTACTTGAAAACTCACTATCATCTTTACTGGCAGTTTTACTGATAATTTTCCATTCATTTTCAATTTTCTTCAAGAGAAACAAATCCACATATCTTAAATTTTCTTCTGGCAGAATTATTTCAGCTTTAGCAGTCGCGATCGTATTAAAATGATCTATTGATATAATATTTCCAATTCGACCATTAAACGCTCCTTGTTTTTTGTTTTCATACCAGCTTTTGTATTTTTTTATGGGAACGACCCATATTTTTCCCCCTTTATTTTCTAAATAGAGATTAGCATCTGCATAAAATGCCTTTTCAATAAGTTGTGGTTGGTTGTAAGAAGTACCATTGATGTAGTTTAATAATACATTTTTTAGTTGAGACTTTTCAGTTTGAGCAATTACTGGTGTACTTAGCACTAGAAATACGATTGATAAAAAAAAATGTTTCATAAGTTTATATTGTTAACAATTAATTTAAGCAACAATTATACTTAGAACAGATTTTTAAATCTCTACAGAATTATACTACAATACTCCTAATGTATACATTAGGAATTATAAAAATGTATTATTTATTGATGTATTTAGAAGGTGTTGTGTTTGTTATCTTTTTGAACGCCGTATAAAAAGTGCTATTCGAGTTAAATCCACATTGTTCAGCAATTATTTCGATTTTTAAATTAGGGTTAGTTTTTAGGAGTTGTTTAGCTTCTTCTATTCTGTATTCGTTAATAAATGTAGAAAAGCTTTTGTTTAAATTGTTGTTTAATAATTGTGATAATAATTGCGGGCGAATATTAATTCTTTTGGCTAGTATGGGTAAGGTTAAATTCGAGTTTTTAAACAACTCTTCTTTGTTTATAACAGATTCAATTTTTTCTAACAGTTGGTTTACTTCATTTTCTTCTATCTGAATGTTAGCGTATTTTTCTTTCCTAACTGAAATAACAAATTCTTTTTTTCTTTTATAAAAAAGAAGTAATCCAGATAAATAGAAAACAAATGAAAAAGATAAAGCTCCTGTTATATATGATGTATAGCTTGCTGTAAAGTATGCGAGCCAAATAATTAAAACACCAAAAAATATGCTTATTAGCCAAGTTTCGTCATAGTTTAGTTTCTGTTTTGTGGTAAGCAACTTTCGCAATATATTTTTTAGTAAGAACGCAGAAATCATAATATATGCTAACCATTGAAAATTAATTACGTAATAAAAATAATTAATCCAGAGGTCTACATTTTTTTGGTATGGATATAAAAAACCTACACTTAAAATAATTATCAATAAGAAAGAAAATTGAACATAATAGAGCCTGTTTGATCCCTTGAATTCATAGATTTTAGACTTAATATAAAAATATAAAAAAGGCCCAATAAAAAAACAGGCAGATAAACCAATTTGTAAGTAATTTTTAGAGAGTTCAGGATTATAATAAAAAAACAAAGATTTCCAAACACGAATGCTTAAAACTGCTAATAATGCTCCTAAAAAAAAATTTGATTTATTTATAGGTTTTGCGAAAAACAAAAAATAGATACTTAAAACGATACTGTTAAAAGCACCTAAAGCACTAAAGAAAAATATTATTTTATTATCTAAGTTCAATTTATCGTTTTAATTTTCCTAGCTTTTCGCTGAATAGTTACCCATAGTACCTGTATAAGATTAGTTACATTGGTTAAGCAACTAATTTAGCAAATACAAACCGAACAGGAAATACGAGAGAGTCCCGAAGCGTCAGGATTTGTAATTAAGCTTGTACTAGCAATTATTTTTATACAGTGTTACTCACTGTTTTTCTTCCAAATTTTATTTTATTCGTTCCCATTATTAAAAGCCACAAACAAATTCCAATTTCTCCAAGATTTGCAGGATATCCTACAATATCGGAAATAATTGTTTTATTAAAACCTAAATATAGAAAACCTCCAAAAAATGTTATCAAATAACCAAAACTACCAGCCATTAATAGTATTCCTAAAAGTTTTGGTAAGAAACCAGATTTATAAACTAGATATCCAAAGGGGAATAGCCAAAGCCCCCAAAATATTTGAGAGATTTCAAGCCCGTCGTAATAACTATCTATATGAAACATTACTTGGGTTTGAAGTTCGCTTATCCCAAGTTTTTCTAAATATTCAGTCTTATTGATTAGTGTTAAAACTGAAAATTTGTTTAAGATATTTACAAAAGAAATTGGCACACTTACCAATACAAAAATTACCATTAGGTTGGCATAAACTTTATTTACTTCGTGTAAGAGTTTGTAAAGAGCCAATGGTAGCGCTATATAAATTAGAAAAGTAAAAATGTTAATGACAATTCCTAATCTAAACAAAAACTCATTATTTGTTATATTCTCAAATGTTTTTGATGCACTTTCCCAAACCATTAACTTAGAAGGGATGTACTTAAGGCTAATTATTCCACCTATTATTAGTGTTAAATAAAGTAATCCTGCTAGTCTAGCTGTTTTGTTTCTTGATGTCATAATTATATATTTAAATTTGTTTTTCTTTAGGCCATTTTCATGCATACCAAACAATTAAAGCAGTTATAATACTTTTTAAAAATGCTAAAAACACATAAAATAAATACCATTTGTTAGTTGAAATAATTCCTATAAAGTAATTTGGTTGGGCTATCTAAATTATTATCGCCTGTAATTAAACTGTTTACTTTTGGATTTTCTAACATTTGGATTTAAGTATTTTAACTTGGTTTAGAATTAAGACGATTCATCGAAATTTTTGTAACAAGCAATAGTATTTTTCAAATAGCAGGTAGATGGGATCCTTGCACCAAAAGGGTAAGAACAACGCAGTTGTGGAACCATTTTGGTCAGCTTTTCGCTGAATGGATTCCATTTTTAATAATATATGTCGTTTTAATGACTTATATCAGACGTCAAACGAATTTCGTCTTTTTTTATCACAAAGCCAAATGGTTTTACCAAACTCCTGCGTAACGCAGATTTTCATTGGTTTGGCTATTTAAGTAATCAAACTTATGTTTTATAATTTGTCTAATATGTAAGTAATCGTGTGCTAGCCAATTATCCAAATAATGTTTGGCTGTTGTTTTTCCTAGTTTTGGGTGCATATAAGAGTTCTCCCAATTTGGGTTTTTTAAATTTTTTAACCAAGCTATAGAAACATCTCGTTCTAATAGAAATTTTTTAATCATATCTTTATATTCTTGTTCTATATATTTATGCTCTTTAACCCAATCTAAAGGGTTAAATGGAGGAGGTAATTGGTTAGGTTTTTCTAAAACCCATTGTGTCCTTAATCTAAAATCAAATTGTTCTTCGTCATATAAATGGCAAATTATTTCCAGTAAACACCACTTGTTAGGTCTTGGTCGCCATGTAATAAATCTATTAGGAGCTTCCTCCAACAAAGATTGAAACACAAATTTATTTTTTTGAAGCTGTTCTACAATGTTCATTACTTATAGCGTTCTTGGGTTATTTCAGCAATTTTACATATTACTTGGGTTGCTTTTAATATACTCTCAACGGGGACATACTCATAACGACCATGAAAATTATGGCCTCCAGCAAAAATATTCGGACAAGGTAATCCTTTGTAACTCAACTGCGAACCATCTGTTCCACCTCTAATAGGTTTTATAAGTGGTTTTATATTTAGAGCTTTCATAGCATCTTCGGCAATGTTAACAATATGCATAACAGGTTCGACCTTTTCCTTCATGTTGAAATATTGGTCTTTAATTTCAATGTCAACGATTGGCTTTCCAAGCTTTTCATTCATGTCATTGGCAATTTTTTGCATCAAAGCTTTACGAGCTTCGAACTTATTAAAATCATGATCACGAATTATGTATTGCAAATTGGTTTCTTCAACCCTTCCACTCATGTCATGCAAATGGAAAAATCCTTGATAGCCTTCGGTATGTTCAGGAGTTTCCAGTTGAGGCAGCATAGTTATAAATTCTGTGGCAAAATGCATGGAGTTTATCATTTTTCCTTTGGCATAACCAGGATGCACAATTTTGCCTTTAAATGTTACTTTAGCACTCGCTGCATTAAAGTTTTCGTATTCCAGCTCACCTACTTGACTGCCATCCATAGTATAAGCCCAATCTGCACCAAATTTTTCAACATCAAATTTATGAGCGCCTCGACCAATTTCTTCATCAGGTGTAAAACCAACTTTAATAGTACCATGTTTAATTTCGGGATGTTGTATCAAATATTCCATGGCAGTCACTATTTCACAAATACCAGCTTTATCATCGGCTCCTAATAGAGTCGTACCGTCGGTTGTTATTAAAGTTTGCCCTTTATAGAGTAGCAAATCTTCAAAATAATTTGGAGATAGCACAATGTTTTCGTCTTTACTAAGGACAATATCAGAACCATCATAATTTTCAACAATTTGAGGGTTGACATTGGCAGCTGTAAAGTCTGGAGATGTATCAAAATGTGAAATAAACCCAATGGTTGGAACTTCATGGTCTACATTACTTGGTAAAGTTGCCATGATATATGCATTGTCATCGATGCTTACATCTGTCATACCAATTGCCATGAGCTCTTCGTATAACTTATTGGCTAAATCCCATTGCTTTTTTGTACTTGGTGTGGTATTGCTTTTTGGGTCGCTTTCTGTATCAATTTTCACATAACATAAAAAGCGATCAATAATGTGCTGTTTGTTTAACATTATAAGGTTGGATTTACTCAAAAATAACCAACGTTTTTGTAAGGGGCAAGTATTAATTGTTTCTTTTTTTATGCTAATAAATAATGTATTTTTGCAGTCAAAATCTAGATAATGTATAAATTACTGATTCGACCTCTGCTTTTTTGTTTCGACCCAGAAAAAGTGCATCACTTTACATTTTCCTTCATTAAAAACAGCTTAAAAATTCCATTTGTTTCAACCATTATTAAAGCACTTTATGCAGTTGAAGACAAATCCCTAGAACGAAATTTATTTGGTTTAAACTTTAAAAACCCTGTAGGTTTGGCAGCAGGTTTTGATAAAAATGCTCTTCTCTATAATGAATTGGCTAATTTCGGCTTTGGGTTTATAGAGATTGGCACTGTAACACCAGTGGGTCAAGAGGGAAACCCCAAAAAGCGATTGTTTAGGTTAAAGGCAGATCAAGGTATTATTAACCGAATGGGATTTAATAATGAGGGTCTTGAAGCTGCTATTAATCAATTAAAGAAAAACAAAGGAAAGGTTATAATTGGGGGAAATATTGGTAAAAATACTAACACGTCTCCCGAAGATTATACAAAAGATTATTTAGAGTGCTTTAATGGGTTACATCCTTATGTGGATTATTTTGTGCTTAACGTAAGTTGCCCTAATGTTGGGAGTCATGCAAAATTAACAGATAAAGATTACCTTAAAGAGTTAATAAGAGAAGTGCAAACTGCAAACAAAAATCATAACACCCAAAAACCCATTTTATTAAAGATTGCTCCAGATTTAAATACTATTCAATTAGATGAAATAATAGAATTGGTAGCAGCAACTAAAATTGATGGTGTAATAGCTTCAAATACCTCAGTATCCAGAGATGGTTTAAAAACATCAAAAGAAGCTTTGAAAACAATTGGAAATGGAGGGTTAAGTGGTCAACCAATAAAAGATAAAAGCACAAAAGTAATTGCGTATTTAGCTAAAAAGAGCCAAAAGGCGTTTCCAATAATTGGAGTAGGTGGTATTCACTTTGCAAAAGATGCCTTAGAGAAAATTGAAGCAGGAGCAGACTTAGTTCAAATTTATACAGGATTTATTTACGAAGGGCCTCAGTTAATAAAGGCAATTAATAAAACACTTATAAAAAAGAAAAAGGACTCATAAAAATTAGCCCTTTTTCTTATTATTCAATTACAAATCTTTTTATTGTTTTTATGCCTTCATGTTTTAAAATCAAGAAATAAGTACCTGAAGTTAGATTGTCAACCTTAATTTGATTTTCTGTGAGTGTACCTTCTAAAACTATTTGACCTAAAATGTTTGCCACTTCATAAGATAGACCAGCTGAAAAAGTACGGCTCTTTATATTTAAGACCATATTAGAAACTGGGTTTGGATAAATTTTAATAGTCGATAGTTCATTTTTGTCTGTGCTTAATAAATTAGCATAAACTCTTATATCATCTATAGCTATATCACCATCCCAATTAGTACCTCGAATAGCTCTAAAACGTATTTTTATAGACTGACCGTAATATGATGAAAGATTTACTTTTTGTAGTAGATAAGCATCAGTTTGAGCAGTTTGCTGTTGGCCAATTAAAGGTGTTATAACATCTAGCACTTCACCCGAATCGGTTAAAATATCTAAGTGTAGTTCGCCAGTATTGGAGCCAAACATATGGTAAGCAAATTCCAATTCTGCACTTGAAGTACTAATATTTATACATGGTGATACATATTCAGCAACATCGCCAACAACAGAGTAGGAGGCTTCAGCATAAATAAATGTCCCAGACGCAGTACCAGTAGTATTATCTACTTCTGGACCAGTACCACTCGAAGGTGTTCCACCATTTGTTGCTATCCAATTATAACCATTACCACTAACATCGTTAGCCGTCCAACCATCTTTATTGGCAATATCAAAACTTTCAAAATCTTCTTCTATTGGTGTTGATTTTTGAGTGCCAATTTTTATGTATTCAAAAAATGTTTTAGTGATTGTATTTGTTCCATCTGATACTGTTAATGTAATATCGTAAATTCCTGAAATATATGTATGTGACGGGTTTTGGGTTGTGTAATCAATAATATTATCGCTGTCTATATCCCATTGCCACGATGTAGCTCCAGTACTATTATCGGTAAAATCAACAGTTAAATTACTAGCGCAATCTTCAGGGATATTAGCTGTGAAATCTACATTTAGAGATGGACAGGCAAAATAATTTCGTACACTTCTATAAGTTGCATAAATACGAGCAAATTGCTGTGTGGAAAATAGTGTTCGACACTCTTTTCTTGAGTATGACATAATATTACTTGGGTCTGGAACAAAAGTGTCGCCATTGGCGTCGGTTTCAATTCCTGTATAAGTACAATTAAGATCTACATTACCAGTGCTTAATTGAGGGTCGGCAGGTGTATCGCAAATTTCGTCGCCATCGGTATCACAATTAGAGCCATCAACCAACTCTGTGGTAAGCGATATATTTGTTGGCCCATGGGTATGTACTAAAGAAAAGAAATGACCAACCTCATGAGGTAGGGTACTTCCGTTAACTGCGCAGCTATTTTTCATTAAAATAACATCAGCGCCTCCTGGATAATAAGCATAACCACAAAGACTACTTCCAGAAGCATTTTCAATAAAATCGGTAAAATAAATATTTATTAAACCATTTATATTATTTGCTGAAGTTAAAGAGGCTTCATCTTCTGAATTTTTAAAATCATAAAAATTATCATCATCTATATAATTAATACCATCACATAAAAAGAATTCCATATATGCATTTGCATAAAATGAATTCATATTTGCGATGGCTGCATTTAAGTCG
>CALZKX010000204.1 GCA_945788155.1 uncultured Flavobacteriaceae bacterium | reverse complement strand
TTTAGGTTTATATATTGTTCCGCCTGCTTGTTCAATTCTATCTAATTCGTTTTGTAAATCTTCACTCATAAAATACACTAAAGTGCCTTCTTTACTGGGAATGTAAGATTCTTGTTTAATTAGCGAACCAGAAGCTCCATAAGCGTTTTCATCGCTTGATGGAAACCAACCCATGAGCAGTGCTCCAAAATCAACAACATTAATTTTAACGTTAAAAACCACCTCATAAAAAGCCTTAGCACGTTCCATATTTGATACTGGTATTTCAAACCAGCCTACCATATTTCGTCCCATAATTGTTTTATTTCCTTTCTAAAAGTTCTTTTAAACTCTCAAGGCCTTCTTCAAAATCTTTACCTACTGCTTTTTCAAAATTAACAAACAGTATCATTATATTAAGCGGAAATGGGTTTCTACCCGAAAATCCCCAAGTAACCATTGTTTGGTTTTCATCGACCTTATCTACCAATAAATGTCCAATAGATTGCGATTTCCATGGCTTAAAAAACCGCAGTTCGGTATCAATGGATTCATTCTCTACAATTGCAATTATCTCTTGCTCACCTTCGCCTACGTCTTTATTTCCTTTCCATTTAGATACAAACCCTATTTCTCCATCAGTGCCCTCAAAAGTTTGGCGCATATTTGGGTCTTTCTTTTTCCAAGGTGACCAATTATCTTGGTTTTTAATAGATTTTAGATACTGAAAGGTTTCGGGAAGTGGACAATGAATAATAATGCTTCTTCTTACTTGGTAATTATTGGGTGCGATTAACCCTAGTACTACAATTAATAATACAATGGTAGCAAGTACGTATAAAAATATTGTCATGGTTGGTTAGTTGAATTAATGTATGTTTAATGGACTTAAATTTACAAAATTAAGTTTGATTTTTATAGTGTTCTAAAATTTGGTCGCTACTTTTAATAGTTTTTACACACCAATCAAAGCGTTTTTCTAGTATTTCACTTTCAGAAAGTTGCCAAGAAACATCACTTTGCTTTAACTTATTTGTGGCATATTGTAAAATAATAGCCGCAGATACCGAAATATTTAAACTTTCGGTAAAACCAACCATTGGTATTTTTAAAAATACATCTGCTTTACTCATCACCTCTTTTGATAATCCTTCGGTTTCCCTACCAAAAAAGAAACATGATTTTTTAGTGGCATCAAAATCTTGTAAAACACAGTCCTTAATATGAGGTGTTGTTGCCACTATTTGATAGCCTTGTTTTTTTAATGAATGGATGCAATTTTTAGCCGAATGATAACGTTTTAAATCTACCCATTTTTGCGCTCCCATGGCTATTTCCCTGTCAATTCGCTTTACATTTTGCTCTTCAATTACATGTAATTCCTGTATACCAAACACATCGCAGCTACGCATCACTGCACTGGTATTGTGTAATTGATAGACATCTTCCATAGCGACTGTAAAATGTTTGGTACGCTGAGATAGTACTTGTTGAAACCGTTTTTTGCGGCTATCTGTTAAGTAGGATTCTAAATATTCTATGAGTTTTATATCTGTCATTGTAAACGAAAATAAACAAAAGTAATGTCATTACAGGGAGTTTCTTTTTTGAAATTTCTAAAAGGAACGACGTGGTAATATTTTAAATTTTTAGTGAAAAAATAAACAGATTGCCAAATCACTAAAGCAACGTGATTCACAATGACACTAAATTTACTATTTTTAATCTATGAAAAAACACATTGTTGTACTTACTGGAGCAGGAATGAGTGCCGAAAGTGGCATTAAAACCTTTAGGGATGCCGATGGTTTATGGGAAGGTTATAATGTTATGGAAGTAGCGTCACCTCAAGGGTTTGAAAAAAACCCTGAATTGGTTTTAGATTTTTATAACCACCGCCGAAGACAATTAGTGCAGGTGCAGCCTAATAGTGCCCATTATGCAGTATCTAAATTGGAAAAAGATTACAAAGTCACTGTCATCACTCAAAATGTGGATGATTTGCACGAACGTGCAGGAAGCACAAATGTCCTTCATTTACATGGTGAATTATTGAAAGCACGTAGCATTTATGATGAATTTGATGTGCAAAGCTGGAAACATGATTTAGTTTTAGGAGATCTATGCAGTAAAGGCTACCAGTTGCGACCACATATTGTGTGGTTTGGCGAAGCAGTACCAATGATGGAACAAGCGGTAAATATGTGCCAAACTGCCAATGTGCTACTTATTATTGGTACCTCGATGCAAGTGTATCCAGCTGCTAGTTTGATGCATTATGTAAACCTTAATACCAAAATATTTTATATAGACCCTAAACCTGCAATGAGCAACAATGCACAAATAACTGTTATTAAAGACAAAGCTACAAGTGGCATTGTAAAAGTGATTGCACAATTAAAGGAAATGCATTAGCATTAAAAAAAAACAATTAACTTCGTTGACGTTTAATATCAAAAACATGATATTTCATTTATATAAACCAATGGTTTCCCCTTTTTGTAGAAAATAGAATATGATAAAATTCTTTAGAAAAATTAGACAGCATATGATTAAAGAAAATAAGGTTAGCAAGTATTTACTTTATGCAATTGGTGAAATTATTCTTGTGGTAATTGGGATTTTAATAGCGTTACAAGTTAATAACTGGAACGAGAACATCTCTAAACTAAAAACTCAAAATAAAACCATTGAAAATTTAAATTTAGAATTAAAGGGGAATTTAATTAAACTTGACAGTACAATTAGATCGTCGGAGTTATCTATTAATTCATCAGATAATCTTTTAGTATCGATGAATGATTCAACAACAAACAAATATAAGGGCGAAAAATTAGATAGTTTATTATCTAAATTAAATTTTTCCAATTGGAATAGAAGTAATTTAAATATAACATCCATTCAAAGTTCAGGAAATTTAAATAACGTAGAAAATAGTGAGCTAAAAAATTTAATATATGATTGGATTAGTCAAATTGAAAAACTCGAATTCTATGAAACAAAAAGTGATTATGCCTACCAATACTTTATTGACTACATTAAAAAATATGGTTCCTGGAGGGAAATAGATAAATTTGCATTTAACCGCGTAAAAGGCTCTCAGCTAATGCCCTCTAATGATCACCTGTTAAAAAGCGCTGAGTTTGAAAATTGTTTAAATGAACTTTTTATATGGGAAACACATAAAAAACGAGAATACGAAAACATAAGGAAAAGGTTAATTAAATTAATAGAGTTCACCAATTCATAAAACGGTTGCCAACTAAGTATTGCAAATTGCTTGTTCTGTTGCTTGTATAATTCTACTCATATACCTCTGGGTCGTGTTATTTTAAATCTTAATTCTTGCTAACACAACTAAAACCATACATGCCAAACAAAACTCCCTAACCAAGCATAACATTCACTATAAAACACACTAAATAAACAACTAAAAACACACAAAACTTAATCATCATCACTTAATTTAAAAAAGTCGTTTACAGGCTTATTAAACAATGTCGATAGTTTTAAAGCCAAAACCGTAGAAGGCACATACCTATTGGCTTCAATCGAGTTTATGGTTTGTCGTGAAACACCAATTTTTTTTGCCAAATCGTCTTGCGTCAAGTTTAAAATAGCGCGTTCTACTTTTATGGTATTTTGCATTATCTATAGCGTTTTAAAGTGTGAAAAGACATAAGTTGTATCAACAGCATAAAAACGAGTACTTGAAAATCTCCCAAATCTTTATAAGCTTCTCCACCTGAATTTACCACGTTTGAAACACCAAACTCTACATAAGGCATTATTAAAGCATAGGCAACACCAACAACAAATGCAAATGCATACGATTGCATTCTTAATTTAATAGTAAGTTCGTCTTCTTCTTTGTCTTTTGAAATAGACATCAAAAGCAAACCAACCAACATGCCTTTTCTTGTAATCTCTTTTAACCATTCGGTGTCGCCTTCCATTACAAAGGCTCTAACAAACATGGTAATTATTGATATGGTGACAATAGCAATGCCAATTGTCCAAAATGTATGTGGTAATCTAAAATTGGTGATTTTGTTTAAACGCTCTCTTTCGCAATTCATTATTTTTTCTGTATTCATTATGTTAAGATTTAGTTGACAAACATATTAATCATTATGACTAATTATTTTTACTATTTGACAAATATACTTTACATTTAATTAATTTCCAAATATTATAATAAAAATTGATTATCTTGTTATCTTATTTAACGTGAGTTCGATATAACTAAAAGTATATAGTCAAAGTATAATTATTTGATTGTTAGTGTGATATGTGTTATTTATTGTAAACACCCTCCTTGTTCCTCCCTCAAGGGAGGAATTCCCAAAGATGACATTGTCCCCTTAAGGATTATCGAGATAAAAGCGACAGCTTTTGTTGAAGATACCGAGCGAAGCTCATTAGGGGTGTTTTTATTTCTATCAGCTTATTGTCAATCACTTTTATTTCCAACTCACGTTATTTAATAAAACCAATTAGTTATATAATTTAAAAGCTTTTGTAGAGAAACATAATTAATTGTGTCTAAGCAATAAACAAAGATGAAAGTAACATTAATTAGTATTCCAGTTAGAGACCAAGAAAAAGCCTTAAAATTTTATACTGAAAAATTGGGCTTCATAAAAAAGAAGGATTTACCATTAGGAGGTGGAAATAGATGGTTGACTTTAGTTTCGGCAGAATGGCAGGATGGTCCAGAATTGTTATTGGAACCAGCTCCTAATCATTTTGAGCCGTGTAAAGTATTTCAAGATGCATTGATGGAAGCAGGACATCCTTACACTCAATTTGATGTTCAAAGTGTCGATGCAGAATATGACCGATTAAGTAATTTAGATGTAGAATTCAGTATGAA
>CALZKX010000203.1 GCA_945788155.1 uncultured Flavobacteriaceae bacterium | reverse complement strand
TAGGAACAGACTATGTAGAGTTTTACGTAGGTAATGCAAAACAAGCAGCACATTTTTATAAAACAGCTTTTGGGTTTCAATCTTTAGCCTATGCTGGATTGGAAACTGGCGTAAAAGATAGAGCAAGTTATGTATTGGTTCAAGATAAAATTAGACTAGTGCTTACTACACCTTTAAATAGCACATCACCAATTAACGACCATATTGTTACACATGGCGATGGTGTAAAAGTTATAGCACTTTGGGTTGATGATGCTCGAAGCGCTTACCAAGAAACCACTAGTAGAGGTGCAAAATCGTATCTAGAACCTGTTGTGGAAAAAGACGAATTTGGGGAAGTTGTAAAAGCAGGAATTCATACCTATGGCGAAACAGCACACATATTTATAGAGCGCAAAAACTATAAAGGAACGTTTCTCCCTGGATATCAAAAATGGAAATCAGATTATAATCCAACTTCGGTAGGTCTAAAATTTATAGACCACATGGTTGGTAATGTAGGTTGGGGCGAGATGAATACTTGGGTAAAATGGTATGAAGATGTTATGGGATTTGAAAATTTCCTATCCTTTGACGATAAACAAATCCATACTGAATATTCTGCACTAATGAGTAAGGTAATGAGCAATGGCAATGGCCGCATAAAATTCCCAATTAACGAGCCTGCTAAAGGGAAAAAGAAATCGCAAATAGAAGAATATTTAGATTTCTACGAAGGTTCAGGAGTGCAGCACATAGCTGTAGCGACCGATGATATTATTGGCACTGTATCGCAATTAAGAGCTAGAGGAGTCGAGTTTTTATCAACGCCTCCAGAATCTTATTATAAGTCTGTCCCTGGGAGACTGGAAGAATTTAGTCATGAGCTTAGAGAGGATATCGAAACCTTAAAAAGTTTAGGAATTATGATTGATGCAGACGAAGAAGGCTACTTGTTGCAAATTTTTACAAAACCTGTTGAAGATAGGCCAACATTATTCTTTGAAATTATACAACGCATGGGAGCCAGAGGCTTTGGAGCAGGGAATTTCAAGGCACTTTTTGAATCTATTGAACGCGAACAAGCAAATAGAGGTACATTATAACAAATATTTAACTAAAAAAAGCTTAAAAACTCTGTCGATAATATCGATAGAGTTTTTTGGTTTTAATACTTTTGGAACAGTAATTGTATTTTTAAGTATTGTAACAATAAAAACGCAATAAAATGGTTTAAATACAGCTACTCAAATTATGAAAAAAAATCTACTTATAGCATTAGCAATATTACTAATTCCGCACTCTTTTTCGCAAGAGATTGCTGAGCTTGGTCGAAGTAAAGAATCTGCATATCAGGCTGGAGAATGGTTCAAATTTAAAATGAGTTACAGTGGCTGGATGAAAGCAGGTGAAGCCACCTTGGAATTAAAAGAAACCATTTTAAACAAAAAACCTGTATTTCACGTAGTTGGTAAAGGAAAAACAACTGGGCCTATTGGTTGGATTTTTAAAGTAAGAGATAGATATGAAAGCTATTTCGATAAGGAAAACAATTTGCCATACAAGTTTATAAGAGATATTAACGAAGGAGGACATACCAAAAACCTAGAGATTGAATTCGATCAGGAAAACCAAAAAGCTTACGTAAATAATTTTAAAAAAAACAAGGAAACAGTTCACGACACAGAGCTAGGTGTACAAGATATGGTGTCGGCATTTTATTATTTGCGAAATAATTATGACACAACAAATATTAAACCAGGAGAAGAAGTTAATTTAACCATGTTTTTCGATTTTGAAAATTATAATTTTAAACTAAAATATTTAGGCAAAGAAACCATTAGAACGGCATTTGGAAAAGTAAAATGCTTAATGTTTAGACCATATGTTATGGCTGGACGCGTTTTTAAAGAAGAAGAAAGTTTAACTTTATGGATAAGTGCCGACAAAAATAAAATACCTTTGCGCTTAAAAGCAGATCTAGCCATAGGCTCTTTAAGAGCCGATTTAGAAGCTTTTAAAGGATTAAAGCATCCGTTTGAAATACAATTTGATTAATAATTATGTCCAACCAACCAGA
The DNA here is from genome assembly GCA_945788155.1 of uncultured Flavobacteriaceae bacterium. Taxonomy (GTDB): domain Bacteria; phylum Bacteroidota; class Bacteroidia; order Flavobacteriales; family Flavobacteriaceae; genus Pontimicrobium. Next base: position 990 of record CALZKX010000203.1, on the reverse strand, counting down.
TTACACCCATTTATTAAATAAGATTCAGCAAAAATACGACGCCGAAAGTGAAGACACCGAAAATTACTTAGAAGGCTTACTCTACTCAAATTCCATTACTTATTGGGATTATATCCATACAGATGCCTTATTAAGCCTTCAAATTCAACGCACTACGTTTCCTGATGAAATGGTGTTCATTACCTATCATCAAATAAACGAACTACTTTTTAAAATGATTCTTTGGGAGATTTCCCAAATTGCCGAAAACGAAAATTTAACAGCTACGTTTTTTGAAGATAAATTGATGCGCATTAGCCGTTATTTCGATATGCTTACAACCTCATTTAACATTATGCGCGAAGGCATGGATGTAGAGCAGTACAGCAAATTTAGACATACCTTAACTCCTGCAAGTGGTTTCCAGAGCGGACAATACCGAAAAATTGAATTTGCATCAACTGAACTTATTAATCTTATAGATAATAGATTTAGAAAAACCATAGATAGAAACACACCATTCGAGCATGCTTTTGAGCATTTATATTGGCAAGCCGCTGGGAAAGATTATAAAACAGGCAGCAAATCGAAATTACTCATCAATTTTGAAAACCGTTATAAAGAAGAGTTTATAACATTTATGAAAATTTATAACACAAAAAATTTATGGTCAAGGTTTAAAGAGTTACCAAAAAAGGATCGAAAAAACAAAGCCTTAATTAAGGCTATGAGGCATTTCGATTATACAGTTAATATTACTTGGGTAATAGCACATTACAATGCAGCAGTGCATTACATTCTAGGACCTGAAGGTGATGGAGCAGCTACAGGAGGAAGCGATTGGCAAAAATATATGCATCCAAAGTATCAAAAACGTATATTTTTTCCAGAACTTTGGAGCCAACAAGAAATAGATAATTGGGGAGAAAATGTTTAACATGAGTTTTCAGAATAAAAAATTACAAAAAATATGTTTAGCGCTAGTCGTATTTACAAATATTATTTCTTGTA
>CALZKX010000202.1 GCA_945788155.1 uncultured Flavobacteriaceae bacterium | reverse complement strand
CAAATTTCTTTTTTAATGCATTTCTAAAAACATCTTCTAAAATAGCCATTAAGGTTACACGATCTATTAGTTTATCGTCCTTAAATTCTGAAAATGACTCAATTAACGCAATATTTTCCATAATTATTCTGGATTAAAATTTTATCTTAACTTTTGCTTCTGTTATATTTTGATAAGGTAACGTTACTTCTTTTTCTACTGTAACTTTTCCTTTACCTATTGGCTTTGGCTCTCTGGCTTTCCATGTTAGCACAATGTCTTCTTCATTGGCTCGAGATAGGACGCCTTCAAACTTTTCTCCATTAGCATTCACTTCTAGGGTTCTACCAATATTCTTTTTATATTGTCTTTTGTGGCCTAATGGTGTTGTTGCTCCAGCTGAAGCCACTTCTAAAGAAAAATCGTGTTCTTCCCTATCTAAATTATGTTCTATAGCTCTACTTATAAACATGCAATCTTCAACAAGCACACCATTATCTCCATCTATTATTATTTTGATGGCATTTGCTTCTGAAATATCGTAACTTAATAAGAACAAATCTTGTCTTTCATTAAGCGCTTCATTTAATAATTCTTGAACCGTGTCTTTAAACATTTTTTAGTATAAAAAGAGGGGACTTATCGTCCCCTCATTTATTCTTTTTTCTTACAACGCTGCAAATATACAACATTATTATTGATTTTTACAAGGGTTTTTGATCGATTTGCTTAAAAGAAGAAATAACAACCTAATTCTTTATTCAGAACGCTTTGCGAGCAAAAAAATCCAACTTAAATGTTGGATTTTTTTGTTGGCCCACTAGGGCTCGAACCTAGACTCTTCTATACCAAAAACAGACGTGTTGCCAGTTACACCATGGGCCAATCTCTAAAAGAGGATGCAAATTTATAACAAAGTTTCATTTGTACAAGTATTTTTTAAAAAAATAATACCAAACCCTTAACGTTTACTTAAAAATAGTCTTGTGTAATTTATTTATTATTAAATTCGCCATCAGTAACAAACAACCATTATGACACAAAACAGCTTCAAAAAATGGAACACCATTTTAGGTTGGATCGCTTTTTTAATAGCATTTATAACTTATAGCTTAACTGTAGAGCCCACTGTAAGTTATTGGGATGCAGGAGAGTACATTTTAACCTCATCAAAATTACAAGTTGGCCATCCTCCTGGAGCACCCTTTTTTCAAATGCTGGGAGCGTTTTTCTCAATATTTGCATTGGAATCATCACAAATAGGATTGATGCTTAATATGATGAGTGCTGCAGCAAGTGCTTTTACTATTTTGTTTATGTTTTGGTCCATATCAATACTTCTACAAAAGGTGGTTATAAAAAACAAAGCAATGTCTTTAAGCCAAGGGCAAGCAATTCTTGGAGCTGCTTTGGTTGGTAGTGTTGCTTTTACGTTTACAGATTCTTTTTGGTTTAACGCAGTAGAAACAGAGGTTTATGCCATGGCTACGATGATTATGGCAATCATGTTTTATTTAGGACTTCGTTGGGAACAGGATATGCATAAGCCTAGAGGGAATAAATGGCTCGTTCTTATTTCGTTTATTGTTGGATTGTCTTTTGGGGTTCATTTTATGGGCTTATTGACTATTCCAGCCATTGGACTTATTTATTTCTTTAAGAATTATAAAACAATTACTGTAAAGAATTTTATACTGGCTAATGTGATAGTTGTCGCTATTCTTTTATTTATATTCAAGTTATTGGCGCCAAACATTTTACGCTTTTTTAGTGCCTTGGAAATATTTTTTGTGAACAGTATAGGCTTACCGTTTAATTCTGGTTCTATTATTGCAGGATTATTAATCGTGGCTGCCATCTATTATGGTTTAAAATACACTCGCAAAAAACAATACAAGCACATAAATACAACTATTTTATGCTTGACGTTTGTAGTATTAGGATTTTCATCATGGTTAATGTTGCCTATTAGGGCTAATGCTAATGTTGTGATAAATGAAAATAACCCTTCAAGCGCAAGAGAACTACTAGCTTATTACAATTTAGAGCAGTACCCAAAAACGTATTTGTTTTATGGCCCGCAGTTTACTGAGCAATATTCCGGACAGGATGAAAACAATCCTTATCGTGATGATAAGCCTAAATATGAAAAAGATCACGAAAAAGGAGAATATGTTATAGTAAATAATTATAAAAATGCGACTTATAATTACAACTCCGAGCATGCATCAATATTACCAAGAATGTGGAGTGGAGAGCATGCCGAAAATTATATGATGTATACAGGTTTTCTAGATTTTAATATAAAGCCTGAATACCAAATGAATAATGAAGTAAGAGCTTTGGTAAATGATTTTATGTCGAGAGTTCAAAACGGAGAAATTGACTATGAGCAATACCATAACTTTTTAAGACAATATGGGCAACAACTTTTAGATATTGAAAAACCTTCGCTATTAAATAACATTGCCTATATGCTCGAATATCAATTAGGCTATATGTATTGGCGTTATTTTATGTGGAATTTTACTGGACGACAAGACGACATACAAGGCAAATACGATATGCATGGTAACTGGATTAGTGGTATTAAATTCATTGACAAAATACATCTTGGCGTGTCTCAAGACAATTTACCTAGTGATGTATTGAACAATAAAAGTAGAAATACCTATTACTTTTTACCATTGTTGCTAGGCTTAATTGGGTTGTTCTTTATGTTTAATTCAGATAAAAAACTGTTTTGGGTTATGTTGGTGTTTTTCTTATTTACAGGATTAGCCATTCAAGTTTATACCAATGTTCGCCCATTTGAGCCACGAGAACGCGATTACTCGGTCGTTGGGTCTTATTATGTATTTGCTATTTGGATTGGTTTTGGAGCTTATGCTTTTTATGACTTTCTTTCAAAATTCATAAAACACAGGCTTTTAGCACCAGCAGTAACTGTAGTGTGCTTAGTTTTAGTTCCTGGTATTTTAGCTGCAAACAATTGGGACGATCATGACCGTTCTGGAAAAAAAACCGCTAACTCAATGGCTCGCAAATATTTGGAATCCTGTGCGCCAAACGCAATTTTATTTAGCATTGGTGACAACGACTCCTTCCCTTTATGGTATTTACAAGAAATTGAAGGCGTACGTACCGATGTTAGAGTAGTTAACACGAGTTTATTTCAAACAGATTGGTATATAGACCAAATGAAACGTAAAGCTTACGAAAGTGATCCAATCCCGTCGCAATTAACACACGATCAATATAAATATGGAACAAGGGATGCATTGCCTGTAGAGCAGATGCTTCCTGACTCTGTTTCATTAGATATAAAAGAAGCTTTAAACTTTATAACTAGCGACAATACAAAAGCTAAATACAAATATGTGCTTCAGCAAAATGGTTATGACACAAGCGTGATGAGGCCGCAAGATTTAGAAACAAACTACTTGCCTACAAGGCATCTAAGAGTTCCTGTAAATAAAGAATCTGTGCTTAAACATGGGATTGTAAAACCCAAAGACGCAGATGAAATCGTGCCTTATATAGATCTTACTATTTCTGGAAATGCCTTATATAAAAACCGCTTATTAATGTTGGACATAGTTGCAAATAATAATTGGGAGCGTCCAATTTATTTTACAGGTGGTGCTTTTGGGGACGACGATTATATTTGGATGAAAGACTATTTACAATTAGATGGATTATGTTACAAACTAGTTCCTATAAAAACGCCTGTTGATAAAGCAAATCCTTTTGATATGGGTAGAGTTGATAGTGAATTAATGTACAAACAAGTAAAAAACTGGGATTGGGGAAATAGTGGTGAAAATATTTACCATGATGTTGAAACAAGAAAAAACGGAATTTCGTATCGTGGTAATTTAGCACGTTTAATCGAAACACTTATAAATGAAGACGAAATAGATAAAGCCGAAGAAATTGCAGACTTGGCAATGGAAAAAATGCCTGTGGATATCTTTGGGTTCTATACGCTTCTCGAACCGTATATTAGTGCATATTACGAAGTTGAAGCCAATGACAAAGGCCGACAATTATACAAAGATGTTTCAAAAAAATATCAAGAAAGCTTAACTTATTTTAGCACTTTATCCGACCAAAAACAAACCCAACATATTGATGAAATTTCTACCGACATTGCAAGATATAGAGGTTTAATTGATGTTTTAATGCAATACGAGGAGCAATCGTTTGTTGAAGCTGAAATGCAAAAATACAACAACTTCATTAGGTTGTTTACTGGTGAAACTCCTGAGGAATTTAATAGAACAACAAATAAGGATATTCCAACAGATACAACCATTGTTCCTAGTGATAGTACAGAATAGATGAATTTTACTCCAATAACAACTCCTAAGGTTGTTAAGGCGCTTTTTCCAACTTTAATTTGGAATATATCCACAACAACCAAGGATATATATTTAACCTTTGATGATGGGCCAACGCCTAATATTACCAATTGGGTTATAAATACTTTAAAACAATTTAACGCAAAAGCAACATTTTTTTGTATTGGGAAAAACATAGAAAAGCATCCTAGTTTATTTCAACAAATAATTAATCATGGTCATGGCATAGGTAATCATACACATAACCATATAAAAGGCTGGAAAACTCCTGTTGACACCTATTTAAAAGATGTTGCACAAGCACAAAAGGTTATTAGTACACATATTCAGAAATCAGAAATCAGAAATCAGAAATTATTCAGACCTCCTTATGGCCAAATAACACCTAAGCAAATTAAAAAACTTCAAGAATTAGATTATAAAATTGTTATGTGGAATGTACTTTCGGTTGATTGGGATAACTCACTAACTGAAGAAAATTGTTTAAATAACATTATAAATCATGCTGATTCAGGAAGTGTAGTTGTATTACATGATAGTATTAAAGCCTCTAAAAATATGACCTATGTCCTTCCAAAAGTATTGGAATATTTTACAGAAAAAGGATTTATATTTAAACGTATTCCTGAATAAGGCCAATTAAGGTATTAGCGTCTTGCTCACCACTTTGGCGCCATTTCATCTCACCGTTTTTGTAGATGATTAAAGTAGGTAATCCTTTAATACGTAAGGCATCTGCAAGATCTTTGTTTTTTTCAACATCAATTTTAATAACTTTAGCTTTATCACCTAAAGCTGCTGCTACGTCTCGTAAAACTGCATGCATTGATACAGACTGTTCGTTCCATTCTGTGAAAAAATCCAACAAAACTGGAATATTTACATCTATTAATTCACCAAACTTTGACATACTTTAAAGTTTTAAATCAAATGTGCTTATACAAACCTACGTATTTTTTTTATACTATGCTTTAAATCAAGTATTCTATTAGGTTCACTATGACTTATTTATAAAAATAAACATTTTTATAGTAAATATAGCATTTCCTTACTATTACACATTATTTGTGCCTTTTTTTAACTCTATTACTGTTATTTCGGGCCAAATCCCAACACGTCCTGGATATGCTAAAACACCAAAGCCTCGATTTACGTTAATATATTGACCTGCCTCTTTATAAATTCCAGCCCAATATTTGTAACGCCATTTAACAGGGCTCCATTTAATCCATCCAGGAATTTCAATGCCAAACTGCATACCATGTGTATGACCACTTAGTGTTAAATGGTAATGGTAGTCGTCATCAATTACTTGTTTTTCCCAATGCGATGGGTCGTGGCTTAACAGTATTTTAAAATCATTATAATCAACTCGTGCTTTTGCTTTATTTAAATCGCCTGCCTTTTTAAAACCTCCGGCTCCCCAGTTTTCAACACCGACAACAGCTATACGTTGTCCTTCTTTTTCAATGAATCGGCTTTCATTAAGCATTAAATCAAACCCTATGTCTTTTTGAATACTTTTTAAATCTTCTAAATTTTGTTGTTTTTCTTCAGCTGAATCCCAATCTACATAATCGCCATAATCATGGTTTCCCAAAACAGAATAAATACCATCATTTGCCTTTAACTTCTTAAAAGTGTTTTTCCATGGTAACATTTCGGTTGCTTTGTTGTTAACCATATCACCAGTGAACAAAATAGCGTCCGATTGCTGTTCATTAATCAAATCTACTGCATAAGAAACCTTTTCTTTATTATCAAAGCTGCCACTGTGAATATCGCTAATTTGGGTAATTTTATAACCATCAAAAGCTTCTGGTAAATCTTCGAAATGCAAAGTGTATTTTAGGACTTTAAAATTGTATTTGCCTTTGTACATTCCATAGAGTAGGGACGCAAATGGTATGGCTGCAAGACCTAAAGCCAGCTGACTAACAAATTTTCGGCGTGATGGTAAATGAAACCTGTCGTTTGAAGAAAATACCTTATTATAAAGCCCTACAATACCTCTTAAAACATCTTCACTAAACATGATAGGAACAATTACAATCTTTAATGCCAAAATCGTAAGCAAAAACCCAAAGGCATAACTTTTTTCGGGAGATAATACCCTACCGTCGCTAGCTTGTGTAAATTGGTAAATAAAATTTCCAACAACAACAACAGATACCAAAATATGCAGATAATGGATCCAACTATTTTTGGTAACCGTTTTAATTGCCTGAAAAGAATAAAAATCTACTATTGCATAAATTGCAATAAAAATTAACCACTTTATCATTTTCTCTTTTCCTTTTCAATACAAAAATAACTCCAAAACCTCTATTTATTAAACCTTTTAGTAAACATTAACAATATCAACGGTTTAAAATGATTTTTTAACTGAAAATATGACAGTTTACAATGCTGGTCTTTTTTCTAAAAAACTGACATATACCATTTTTTTTAACCCTGCTCTTTTATCAAATGATTAGTTAAGTTTTATTATCTTTCTGCCTCTATTAGTTAATCCATTTATGAAACATCTCTTTTATTGCTTAGCAATATCATTTCTTGTTGTTGGTTGCTCTAAAAAAACAAATCTTAATCCAGCTGAAAAAGATAAACCACTAATATCTTATGTAAACCCATTTATAGGCACTGGAGGCCATGGGCATACCTATCCTGGAGCAACATTGCCTTTTGGGATGATGCAACTTTCTCCTGATACACGATTGGATGGTTGGGATGGTTGTTCTGGCTATCATTATTCCGATAGTTACATTTACGGTTTCTCACACACTCACTTAAGCGGTACAGGAGTTTCTGATTATGGCGATATTTTATTGATGCCAACTAATGAAATCAACTTTAATAATGGCTCTTCCCCTTTGGGGAAAACTTCCGAAGGACAAAAGGGGAGTAGAAAAGGATATAAAGCGCATTTTAGTCATGACAACGAAATTGCCCAACCTGGTTATTACAAAGTACATTTAGATTCAACAGAAATTGACGTAGAACTTACGGTTTCAAAGCGAAGTGGCATTCATAAATATAAATTTCCTGAAGGCTCAAAACAAATTGTGATTTTAGATTTGGAACATCGTGACGAAGTGTTGGATTCTAAAGTGAATGTGTATTCCAATACCGAAATTGGTGGACACAGACATTCAAAAGCCTGGGCAACTGACCAATATTTGTTTTACAACATGGCTTTTTCAAGACCTTTTAAAAACATGACCTTTCTCAACGATGCAAATGAAGGTAAGAAAGTAAAAGTCGCTTTTGAATTTGATGCTTCCCAAAGCACATCACTTGAAATTAAGGTTGGTATTTCACCAGTTGATGAAGAAGGTGCTCGCAAAAACAGACGAGAAGAATTGGACGGAAAATCGTTTGAATACATTAAAACCGAAGCCCAAAACACTTGGGAACAACAACTGGAAAAAATTGTGGTTGAAAGCGATAATAACGATTTCAAAACCAACTTTTATACATCAATGTACCATGTTAGTATTGCGCCAAATCTTTATCAAGATGTTGATGGACGCTATCGAGGCATGGATTTAAAAATTCACGAAACCCAAGATTTCGATTACTACACAGTGTTTTCACTTTGGGACACTTACAGAGCTGCGCATCCGCTTTACACCATTATCGAACAAGACAGAACCAACGATTTTATCAACACATTTTTAGCAAAATATGACGAAGGAGGTATCATGCCTATTTGGGATTTATCAGCTTGCTACACAGGTTGCATGATTGGCTATCATGCAGTTCCTGTTATTGCAGATGCGTATTTAAAAGGTTTACAAGATTATGATGTTGACAAAGCGTTTGAAGCCATGAAGCATTCGGCTAATCAAGATAAATTAGGCTTAGAATCATACAAATCTATTGGTTATATTCCTGTAGAATTTGAAAGTGAGTCGGTTTCAAAAACATTAGAGTATGCTTACGACGATTGGGCGATTGCTCAAATGGCAAAAGACTTGGGAAAAGATGAAGATTACAAAACCTTTATCCAACGTGCTCAATATTACAAAAATATTTTTGACCCAGAATCACAGTTTATGAGAGGTCGCTTTCGTAATACTTGGTTTGCTCCTTTCGACCCTTATGAAGTCAATTTTAATTACACCGAAGCCAACTCCTGGCAATATAGTTTTTATGTGCCTCAAGATATTTCAGGGTTTATGAATTTACTTGGTGGCAAATACAAACTTGAAGAAAATCTGGATGAGTTATTTACAGCAAATGCAAAAACTTCTGGTCGTAATCAGGCAGATATTACTGGTTTAATTGGACAGTATGCGCACGGCAACGAACCTAGTCATCATATGGCATATTTGTACAACTTTGTCAATAAACCACATAAAACACAAGAGAAAGTACATCAAATTTTAACCGAATTATACAAAAATACTCCTGACGGAATTTCGGGAAATGAAGATTGCGGACAAATGAGTGCTTGGTACATTTTAAGTTCTATGGGTTTTTATTCGGTAACACCTGCATCCAACCAATATATTATCGGCACACCTCTTTTCCCTAAAGCCACCATCAATTTAGAGAATGGCAAACAATTTACCATAGTGGCTCATGATGTCAGTAGCACTAATAAATATATTGAATATACATCATTAAATGGAAAATCGCTTGACCGAACATTTATTTATCATAATGAAATTATAGAAGGTGGAATGCTAGAATTCCAAATGACGAACCAACCATCAGAATGGGGAACAAAAGAAGGTCAACAACCAAAAACCGAAATAACAGACCATTTAATTATTCCATCACCATTTATTGCCAAAGGTGATGTGGCGTTTAAAGGTGAAACTGAAGTAGTTCTAGAAAATGTAGATAAAAGTTCTATTATATTCTACAAATTAGGAGAAGATGACTATAAAAAGTATGAAACACCTTTTACAATTTCTGAACCAAATAAATTAAGTGTGTATTCTGAAAAAAATGCCGTAAAAAGTGCCACTATAGAAACGCAATTCTATAAAATAGATCCAAATATCTCAATTAAATTGGAAACTGAATATGCCAACCAATATAATGCTGGAGGGAATGATGCGTTGATTGATGGTATTGTTGGCACAAGAGATTTTAGAACTGGAACATGGCAAGGTTATTTTGATGAAGACCTCATGGCTACTGTTGACCTAGGAAGTGATAAACCTATTAATAGTATTTCCATAAACTTTTTAAAAGACCAACGTTCGTGGATTTTTTACCCAATTGAAGTAGAGTGTTTTGTTTCAAATGATGGTAAAAACTTTACATCCATTGGACATTATAAGTTTGGTGAAATAATTCCATCAGATGAAGTTGATATCAAAAGTGTTGAATTTAAAAACATAAATAACAATTATCGCTATGTAAAAATTAAAGCCAAGAAGTTAGGCAAGCTTCCTAAATGGCATTTGGGCTATGAACATGATGGCAGAAGCTGGTTGTTTGTGGATGAAATAACAATAAATTAGAAACATGAACCAACCAAAATCCTATCGTTCCTCCTTTATTCTACTAACCATACTGTTCTTCCTTTGGGGATTTATAACAGTTCTAGTCGATTCTTTAATACCACGACTTCGCGAGCTATTTACGCTATCTTACTTTCAAGCAGGATTAGTGCAATTTGCATTTTTTGGAGCATATTTCTTGCTATCAATTCCAGCAAGTTACATTTTATCTAAAATTGGGTACAAAAAAGGGATTATTCTTGGCTTATTAACGATGGCTACTGGTTGTTTATTGTTTTATCCAGCAGCTTCTTATCGTGTTTTTGGAGTATTCATGTTAGCATATTTTATTTTAGCTGGAGGCATGACCATTTTACAGGTTGCAGCAAATCCGTTTGTAGCTGTGCTAGGAAGTGAAGATGGTGCATCCAGCCGATTAAACTTATCGCAAGCATTCAACTCGTTAGGAACTGCTATTGCTCCAGCAGTTGGTGCATTGTTCATTTTAAGTGACACCATAAAAACCAAGGATGAAATTGCCACTTTAACAGGAACAGCTAAAGACACTTACTTGGCTTCAGAAGCCTCTGCAGTACAAACACCTTTTTTAGGATTGGCTTTGTTCATTGGTCTTATTGCTGTAATCTTTCTATTTGCAAAATTGCCTAAAATGATAAGTGAAACCCAAACAGGAACTTATGCTGAAGCGCTTAAAAACAAAAATTTAATGCAAGGGGTTTTAGGTATTTTCTTTTACGTAGGTGCCGAAGTAGCCATTGGGAGTTATTTGGTTAACTATTTTCTTGATATGAATTTAGTAGAAGTCATTAAAGAAAATGGCTTGATGAAATCTATTGCTGAAGGCATTCTTAATTCTGGTTTAATAGAAAATGATAATAAAGCCATCGTTGGTGTATTCGTAACGTTTTATTGGTCTGGTGCCATGATTGGTCGTTTTGTTGGCTCCTATT